>JBDTSO010000281.1:0-4623 GCA_039931085.1 Acidobacteriota bacterium
TACGAAGGCATCGAAAAAATCAGGCAGCCGCACGCGATTGAAAATCTGGCTTGGGCATATTGGGTTTTAGGAATTTCGTTCGTTTTGGAAGCCGGTTCAATCGGTCTGGCACTTTATCAGGAAGTCAAAGAAGCGCACCACGAAGAATTGTCTTTCGGTCAATATTTAGAAGAATCGAAAGACCCGACGACGAAAACCGTGATTTTTGAAGATTCGGCGGCACTGCTCGGAATCGTTCTCGCGGCTGCCGGACTTCTTTTGGGACAATATAAAGTTCCGCCGTATGGAGGCGTTATGTGGGACGGCATCGCTTCAGTCGCTATCGGAGTTTTTTAGCAATCGTCGCATTTTCGCTGGCACGTTTTTCGCGTGGACTTCTTTTGGGCGAAGCGGCGATACCGAAAGATGTCGAAAATATCCGGCAGGCGATAGAATTGCACAAAAGCGTCAACAAAGTCGTCGAACTTTTGACAATGCACCTTGTGCCAAAACAAATTTCGGTGAACGCGCACATTAATCTCAAAAATGATTTGACCAATGAGCAGATCGTCAAGTGCATCGGCGAAATTGAAAAAGATATAAAGAAAATTGAGCCGAAAGTTGATATGATATTTTTGGAAACATCGAGCCTCAGCGAAAGCGCGGTTAAAGCGGTTTAAGGAAAACTCCAGATTTCAAATTAAAAAATTTGGAATCTTGAATTTAAAAAATGCAGTTTAACGATTATATTCCGACAATAAACACCTTGCGAAATGTCTTGGACATCACGCTGGTTTTTATTCTCGTTTATGTTGTTCTGAAACTTCTGCGCGGAACGCGGGCTGTGCCGACGGTGGTCGGAATGGTGATTTTGGCTCTGCTTTATTGGTTTGCGGTTGCTCAGGAACTTGCCACACTCGAATTCGTTTTGCGTTCCGCCGTGCTTTATATCGGTGTGGCGATTATTGTGCTTTTCCAATCGGAAATTCGGCAGGCGTTGATTTATTTCGGCAATCGCCTGCGTTTTCCGGTTCTGCATCGTCAAACCGGCGGACTCGGCGAAACGATTTATGACGAAATCGTTTTGGCGGCAACGACGCTTTCGACGGAAAAAACCGGCGCGTTGATTGTTATTCAACGTAATGTCGGTCTGCGAAATTTTATAGATGCGGGCGTGCAGCTCGATGCCAGAATCAGTTACGATTTGCTCGTAACGATTTTCAATCCGTCAACGCCGCTGCACGACGGCGCGGTAATTATTCATAATGAACGGCTTGCCGCCGCTTCCGTTTTTTTGCCGCTGACAAAAAATCCGGGCATTTCGCGCGAACTCGGAACGCGCCACCGCGCCGCCATCGGAATAACGGAAGGAACGGACGCGGTAACGGTTATCGTTTCGGAAGAAACGGGTTTGATTTCATTTGTTGAAAACGGAACTTTGAAACGAAACTTAGACACGACCGCACTTCGCACTTTGCTACTTGAAGCAATGGATATGCCCGTTATCGAAACAAAACGCGAACCGACCAAAACGATGAAAGAATCTGAAACGGAGATAACTGTTGGATAAAGGTCTGAAAATGCTTTCACAAACCGAGAAATTTTCTCCTAAAGAAGAACGGCAATTTTTATTTCGCCGTTTATTTCGGCGTGTATTTGTTGATGATTGGGTTATCAAAGCCGTGGCAATGGTCATTACATTTGCGTTGTGGCTCGGCGTAACCGGACTTCGTGATCCGATTGATGTGCGTCTTAGCAGTATTCCAATGTCGCTGCGTTTTTCAAATGAAATCGAAGCGGTTAATTCTCCAATTCAGGAAGTTAATATTGTCGTAACCGGCGATAACCGCAAAATTAATCAAATAAATAAGAATGAGTTAATCGTTTCGGTAGATTTAACTGATGTGAAGGCGGGAGATCGAAGAATTCAACTAACGCCCGAAAATGTTAACGTCGAACTGCCGACGGGCGTAAAACTCACGGAAATTCAACCAAATAATATTTCCGTTAAATTGGAAAACGTCATCGAACGAGAAGTTACCGTTAAAGCCGATACCGAAGGCAGCGTCGCCGAAGGTTTCGAGATTTATAATGTCGCGGTTTTGCCGAGCAAAGTGCGTGTCCGCGGACCTGAAAGTTTCATCAACTCGCTGGATTTTGTTTCAACTGAAAAGATAGATGTTGAAAGCCGCAGTGAAAATTTCACTGCGCGACAAGTTGACTTAAACGTCGTCACTCCGAAGATAACCTTGATTGATACGGTAGTTGATGTTGTTTTCAATGTCGGCGAAAAACGGATTGAAAGACTTTTTATTGTTCCCGTTCAAACAGAAAAAGAAAAGCGAACGGCAACCGTTATTTTATACGGCGCACACACGGTTTTAGATACGCTGAAACCGGAAAATCTGCAAGTTGAAACGGTTAAGACGGATTCGGGCGAAAACTCTATCCGTTTGGTTTTGCCTTCCGATATTCAGGGAAAAGTCGAAATTAGAAAGTTTAAGATCAATTAAAATCTGCTCGTAATTTGTGAATTCAAGGTCAAAAACATAATTTATAAATCAAAATTTTCAGTCGCATATTTTTTTAATTTCTCAATAGAAACTTCCTCACAAATAAAACCGATATAATTATCAGGTCTGAGCAATACAATGAAAGATTGGCTTGCGCCGAAGATTTCCGCGATATTTGGATAAAGTGGAAATTCGTGAAAATTAAATAATTCATCCGGCAGAATTTCGGCAAAGTTCGGCGGTTTGTTTTCGCCGTCGAAAAATGTCAGCAGATGAAATTTCGGCTCTTTTAATTTTTCATAAACACTCGCGCCATCAATCGTAAAATACGGCATTCGGTCGCCCGCTTTGACTGCAAAATTTCCATCCGTCTCGCTCAAAGATGAATGACGGTAATTAATCCCGATCTGGGAAATAATCGGAAAAATAAGTTCTTTAACCGCGTCAAATTTTAACGCGAAACCGGCAATATACGGGAAAACGTGCAGACGAAAGAAAGCCGTTACAGGTTCTTCGCTCGCGCCGAAATCGAATAAACGGTCGGTTGTCTGCAAAAGTTTTTTCGCGTTGGCGAGGCGTTCCTCGTTGTAAGTTTCCAATAATTTCACGTCAGATTTTCCGCGCAAAACCAACGCCATTTTCCACGCCAGATTGTAAGCGTCCTGAATTCCCGTGTTCATTCCCTGCGCTCCGGCAGGCGTGTGAACGTGCGCCGAATCGCCGGCGAGAAAACATCTGCCGAGCGAAAATTTACCGACGCGGCGCGAATGCACGCGGTAAACCGAAAACCAACTGACGTTTGAAATATCGAGATTAATTTTCGTATCTTCAATAATTTGTTTTTCGATTTCCTCGTAAAGAATCGCACCTTCATCTTTATCGTGGTTTTCTGGAAAAGTTCCGACAATGCGATAATGGTTTTCTCCCGGCAGCGGAAAAAACGCGGTAATCGTGTTTTGCGCCAGACAAACCATCAGCGCGTCGTGCGCGAATTCCCAGTCAATTTCGACATCGGCGACGTAGAAAAGACGCTCGAACGTGCTGCCTTCAAATTCGAGTCCGAGCGTGTGCCGGACAAGACTTTTCGCGCCGTCGCAGCCGACGAGAAACTTCGCTTCAATCGTGCCGATTTCGCCGTTGGTGTTTCGGTAATTCGCCGTTACGCCTTCCGCGTCCTGCGTAAAACTTTCGAGTCGTGTTTTCCACCAAACATCGTTTTCGCGCGATTTGAGATGATCGTATAAAATCTTCTCGTGTTTTCCCTGCTCAATGAGCAGCAGAAACGGATACGGACTCAAACCTTCTCCGACATTCGATAAATTCACCTCGCCGCGCACTTCGCCGCTTTCGACGAGCCGAACTTTTCCGGCAACTATTCCTTGCTCAATTAATTTTTCCGCCAGATCAATCTGCTCGTAAATTTCCAATGTTCGCGCCTGAACGCCGATAGCTTTTGAAAAAGGCGTGGTCGTTTCCTTTTCGTCGAGAATGATAAAATCAACGCCGTATCTGATAAATTGACTCGCCAAAGAAAGTCCCGTCGGACCCGCGCCGACGATAATTACATCTGTTTTCATATTCGCCTCCGATTATTAAAGTTTAACATTAAAAAGTTTGACCGATTTCTTTTTTCCCGACATCAATAACATTGGAAATTGCGGTTTCACTGAGCAAAGGTTCGTTGTCTTCGACATTAATTTCTCCATTTAAAACTCGTTTCGCTCGTTCCGTGTCGAATTCGTTTTCCCATTTTGAAACAACGATCGTCGCTACGCCGTTGCCGATAAAGTTTGTAATCGCCCGCATTTCCGACATAAATCGGTCAACGCCGAGCAGCAACGCGATGCCGGCGACGGGAATTGTGCCGACAGTCGAAAGCGTCGCCGCCAAAGTGATAAATCCGCTGCCAGTTACGCCCGCCGCGCCTTTTGACGTGAGCATTAAAATCAGCAAAATCTGCAATTCCTGATAAAGCGAAAGCTGTGTATTTGTCGCCTGCGCGACGAAGATTGCGGCAATCGAAAGATAAATCGCCGTGCCGTCGAGATTGAACGAATAACCGGACGGAATGACTAGACCGACGACGGATTTTGAACAGCCGAGCCGTTCGAGTTTGACCATCACGCGCGGC
>JBDTSO010000282.1:0-4596 GCA_039931085.1 Acidobacteriota bacterium
ATGCAGACCTCTTTAACGGTCGCTGATAATTCGGGCGCGAAAAGAGTAGTAATGATTATGCCGATTGGCGGTTCGACGGGGAAAATTGCCCGTCTCGGTGATAAAATAAAAGTTACCGTCAAAGAAGCCTCGCCGGACGGAACGGCGAAAAAAGGTAATGTTTATAACGCCGTCATCGTCAGAACGCGCAAGGAAATTCGTCGCAAAGACGGAACTTATATCCGCTTTGACGAAAACGCCGCCGTGCTTATCAAAGACGACAATACGCCGATTGGAACTCGTGTTTTCGGACCTGTTGCACGCGAACTGCGCGAAAAGAATTTTATGAAAATCGTTTCGCTCGCGCCGGAAGTTATCTAAAGGATAAGGGCTGAAGGATAAGGGCGAAAGGTAAGAAGTTGAAAAATAAGACAATGAAAACGCAGAAGAAAGGAACAATTAGAAGCAAGATTAAACGTGGCGATCAGGTTGTGTTTGTCGCGGGCAGAGAATTTGCCCGATTTGACAGCAACGGCAAACGCTCACCGTATCGCGGCAAGGTTCTCGCCGTTGATCCGATCAAAGGAAAGGTCAAGGTCGAAGGCGCGATGATTATGAAAAAACATCGCAAGCCGGTTCCGCAAATGAATATCGAAGGTGGAATTATCGAACAGGAAGCGTGGGTTGATATTTCAAACATCGCGCATATTGATCCTGAATCGGGCAAACCGACGCGCGTTAAATATGAAAACCGCGACGGCAAAAAAGTTCGCGTGGCAAAAAGCGGTAAACTCGTTCCAGAACCGGAAATTTCGAGAAAAGCGCGCAAAGAACCGAGTGAAGACGTAGAAGAATAGAGAGTTTGAGGTTTGGAAACGCTCCAATTGAAAGCGAGTCCCAAACGTAAAACTAGGAGAACTCAAACAAAATGGCTAGATTAAAAGAAAAATATACGAAAGAAATTGCGCCGCAAATTGCCAAAGAATTCGGCATTGAAAATCCGATGGCAATTCCGCGCATTGAAAAAATCATCGTCAATATGGGAATGGGCGAAGCGATCAGCAACTCCAAAATTCTCGATGTGGCAGTGGACGAATTAAAAGTAATCACCGGACAAAAGCCGGTCATCACAAAAGCGAAAAAATCAATCGCGTCGTTCAAACTGCGTCAGGGAATGCCCATCGGCACGATGGTTACACTGCGTGGCGAAAGAATGTATGAATTTCTCGACCGTCTGATTTCCGTCGCTCTGCCGCGTGTGCGTGATTTTCGCGGAATCTCGGCAAAAGCCTTTGACGGACGCGGAAATTATACGCTCGGAATTCGTGAGCAGTTAATTTTCCCAGAAATTGATTTTAATAAAGTTGATAAAACCCGCGGAATGAATATTTCAATCGTTACGACCGCGAAAAACGACGAGCAATCACGCGCGCTTTTAAAAGCACTCGGAATGCCTTTTAAACAATAGTTCTGAATTCAAAGTTATAAACTTTGGACTTTGGACTTTAGACTTTGGACTCAACGAAATATGGCAAAGATAAGTAAAGTAGTAAAAAACGAAAAGCGCAAAAAGATGGTTATGCAGTATGCCGAACGTCGTCTCGCGTTTAAGAAAATTATAAACAATCCCGAATCAACGCCGGAACAGGTTGACGAGGCGCAGATGAAACTGCAAAAACTTCCGCGTGATTCGAGTCCGATTCGCGTTCGCAATCGGTGTTCGCAGACTGGTCGAACACGCGGCTATTTACGTAAATTCGGCGTTTCGCGGATTGCTTTAAGAGAATTAGCTTTGGAAGGTCAAATTCCGGGCGTAGTTAAATCAAGTTGGTAAGAAAATTTCAAATTCTAGATTTCAGATTAAATCTGGAATCTGGAATCTGGAATAACTTTAACGGAGTTAATAAGAAATGACAGACCCAATTGCAGATATGCTCACGCGAATTCGTAACGCGATAGCGGCGAACCATACGCGTGTGGATATTCCCGGCTCGAAATTGAAAATGGAAGTCGCGCGAATTTTGAAAGAAGAAGGTTACATCAATAATTTTGTAACCAAAGGCGAAGGCGTTAAATACATGATTCGCATTTTCCTGCGCTACGATGCCAAAGGCACTTCTTCGATTACACATTTGTCGAGAGTTTCGCGTCCGGGCAGGAGAGTTTATGTCGGCGCGACCGGTATTCAGAGAGTTCTCGGCGGATACGGCGTGAATATCATATCCACTTCCAGAGGTTTGATGAGCGGCAAAACTGCCCGTAAAGAAAACGTCGGCGGTGAGATTTTAGCTGAAGTTTATTAGATTCCGAAGATAAATTCTGGAATTTGAAGAAAGAGGAAATTATGTCTCGTGTAGGAAAAAAACCGATAACGATCCCGACGGGCGTTGACGTTAAAATAAATAACGACGAATTGGAAGTAAAAGGTCCGAAAGGAACTCTGAAAACTCCCGTGCCGTCAGGCGTGAAATTCAAAATGGAAGACGGCGCGCTGGTCGCGGAACGCTCCAATGATGATTTAGCCGCTTTGCACGGTTTGGCGAGAGCTTTGGCAAATAATGCCATCGTCGGCGTAACCGAAGGTTTCACCAGAGATTTGGATTTGGTCGGCGTTGGCTACAAAGCGGAAGTTCAGGGCAAAAAAGTTGTGATGGCACTCGGTTATTCCCATCCGGTTGAATATGCTTTGCCGGACGGAATTGACGCGAAAACCGAAAGAAAACCGACAAAAACGAGTATTAACCAATATCAATTGACATTGACTTTGAGCGGAATTGACAAACAATTGCTCGGACAAGTCGCCGCCGAATTCAATCGTCTGCGAAAACCTGACGCATATAAAGGTAAGGGTCTTCGTTATTCTGACAGAATTTACAAATTGAAACCGGGCAAAACAGGTAAATAATTTTGGTCATTAGTTTTTTGTTAAGTTGAATCAAAACCAACAACACAGAACAAAGAGTTTAAGAAAATGAAAAAGAGCAGAGCAGATATCCGACAAGGCGTTAAAAGCCGCATCCGAAAAAAAGTTCAGGGAACGACGGAACGCCCGCGTTTAGCCGTGTTTCGCAGTTTGAATCACATTTACGCGCAGGTGATTGACGACGCACAGGGCACAACTCTGGCATCGGCTTCGACAACCGAAAAAGATTTGGGAATCAAATCCGGCGGAAATGTCGATGCAGCGCAGACAGTCGGAAAAACTATTGCCGAACGCGCACAGGCGGCAGGAGTTTCGCAGGTGGTTTTTGATCGCGGCGGATATGTCTATCACGGAAGAGTAAAAGCTCTTCTCGACGCATCGCGCGAAGCCGGTTTGAACAAAAACGAAGCACAAGCGCAGGAAAACACAGAAAGTAATGAAAACGAATAAACAACGAATTTCTCCGAACAGTCTGAATTTGAAAGACCAGTTGATTTCGATCAACCGCGTTACAAAAGTCGTCAAAGGCGGTAAAAATATGTCGTTCGCCGCGCTGGTCGTCATTGGCGACGAAGCCGGTCACGTCGGTTTCGGCACGGGAAAGGCAAAGGAAGTTCCGAACGCGATTAAAAAAGCCGTCGAAGCGGCGAAAAACAATCTGATCCGTGTGCCTTTGATTGACGGAACGCTTCCGCATCAGATGATCGGCGAATACGGCGCGGGCAAAGTGATGCTCAAACCGGCAAAAGAAGGAACGGGCGTAATCGCCGGCGGCGCGGTTCGCGCGGTTTTGCAATCGCTCGGCGTTCATAACGTGAGAACGAAAATTCTCGGTTCGACCAATCCGCACAATGTTATTCGCGCAACTTTTAACGGTCTGCTGCGGATGAAAGACCCGATTGATGTGGCGCGTCTGCGCGGCAAACAGGTGGACGAATTATTATAAATTCCAAATTAAATCTGGAATAAAAAAGCAATGGCAAAGAAAGAAGAAACACAAGAAAACGGCGGAACGATCAAAATTCAATACTATAAAAGTATGATCGGTTATTCCAAAAAGCAGAAAACGATTGTCAAAAGTTTGGGAATTACCAAATTGAACCAAATCGTCGAACGTCCGAATAATCCATCAATGCGCGGAATCGTCGAAAAAATTCCGCATCTTTTAAGAATTGTTGAATAAAAATCGTCAATCGTGAATCGTTAATCGTCAATAGATTTTTTTTCGTTTGTTCATTATTCTTTAATTTTGGACGAAATTAGTCTTCAAAACGAATTATAATTCACGATTCACTATTTACAGAGGAAAATAAAATGGCTTTAGCATTAAACAATTTAAGTCCGACACCCGGCTCGACGCATAAAAAGAAAAGAGTCGGACGAGGACCCGGTTCCGGTCTCGGCAAAACCGCCGGAAAAGGACATAAAGGACAGAAATCACGTTCCGGTTACAGCAAAAAAATCGGTTTTGAAGGCGGACAGATGCCGCTTCAAAGACGTTTGCCGAAACGCGGTTTCACAAATATCTTTAAGAAAAAGTGGGTTGAAATCAGTTTGGGCAAGTTGGAAGAAAATTTCAGCGCGAACGATGAAATCACGCCGGAGATTCTGCACGAGCGCGGCTTGATAAAAAAAGCCAAGCACGATCTCGTCATTCTCGGAAGCGGCGAAATTTCAAAAGCCTTGAAGATTTC
>JBDTSO010000283.1:0-4584 GCA_039931085.1 Acidobacteriota bacterium
GGCTATTCGCAGGCTTTTCAACCGCATTTAATCGAACTGGCAAATGTCGGCGGAGTTTATTTGATCGGTTTTATTATCGAACTAACCAATGTTTACATAATATTTTTGTTTACCAATATACTTTTTCCGGTTAACTCTTCACCAATTCAAAAGCGAAAAGATTGGTTTGTTTTAGCTTCAATTGTTACCGTTCTTACATCATTAGTTTTGATGTTTGAGCCGTTTGGCGCAAGACGATCTGAAAATCTTGTCAAAAGTACCGAAATAATCGCCGTTCAGCCAAACGTGCCGATGAACGGCTTAAAATTCGGCGAATGGGAAAAACTGCGCGAGCGTCACGTCGAACTCGCCGAAAACGCTCTAAACAAAGAAAAAAGAACAAATGGTGAAGGACAAAACACAATCGTCATATTCCCGGAATCACCTATGAATTTTATGTATGAAGACGACCGCGAGTTTCAAAAATTTATCAGAGATTTTGCGGTCAGAAACAATGTTTCAGTGCTTTTTAATTCCGCACAGCCGCATTTAGGCGGCGATAATTATTATAATTCCGCCGTAATGATTGACGCGCAGGGAAATAAAGTCGGGCAGTATGATAAAATTCATCTCGTGCCTTTTGGCGAATATGTGCCGATGCCCGAACCGCTGGCGCAGTTTGTGCCGACGATGGTCGGGAATTTTCAATACGGCGACAAATACGATTTAATGCCTTTCGGCGATGCGAAAGGCGGAATTATGATTTGTTTTGAATCGCATTTTGCAAGCCTTTCGCGGGAATTTGCCCGAAACGGCGCGGATATTTTGATAGAATTAACAAACGACGGATATTTGGGCGACACGCCGATTTTACGGCAGCATCTGGCAAACGCCGTCTTTCGCGCCGTCGAAACAAATCGTCCCGTTTTGCGCGTTACAAACGTCGGAATTACGGCTTATATCAACGAGCGCGGCGAAATTTCCGACGCGGCGCAGTCTTATACTGAAGACGTTCGCGTTTGGACAATTTCAAAATCCAACGGAAGCCAAACTTTTTATGTGAAATACGGCGATTGGTTCGCTTGGCTTTGTTCGATTGTAAGTTTGATTTTGATAATTTGGAGTTTTTCTTTAACGCAAAGTCGCAAAGACATAGAGCCGCAACGATAAAACTTATTTAAAATTTAAAAATCCTTTGCGTCCTTGCGTCTTTGCGTCTTTGCGTTAAAAATTAAGTTAATGGAATTAACGGAATTACAAACAAAATACGAAGAAATAAAAGAAAAAGTTACCCAACTTGGGAGGTTTCTTTGACGCGCCGACGAAACGCGCCAGAGTTGATGTTTTGGAAAAACGGATTTCCGCGCCTGATTTTTGGGACGATTCGGAAAAAGCGCAGAAAATCGTGCAAGAACGAAGCCGTCTTGAACGCGCTTTGGACGGACAGGAAAAATTTGAAACCGCCGTTTCTGATGCCGAAGTGCTTTTTGAATTTGCCGAAACGGACGCTGAATCGGCAAAGGAATTGAGCGTTTTAATCGCCAAACTCGAAGGTGAAGTTGATACGGCGATCACCGAAGCGTTGCTGTCGGGCGAAACGGACGCGAACAATGCGATTTGTTCGATTCAGTCAGGCGCGGGCGGCACGGACGCGCAGGATTGGGCGCAAATGCTCCTTAGGATGTATCTGCGCTGGGCTGAGGGAAAAGGTTTTAAAGTTGAGATTTTAGACGAGCAAGCAGGAAGTGAAGCCGGTTTGAAATCGGCGACTTTTCGCGTCGAAGGCGAATACGCTTACGGTTTGATGTCGGCGGAAGCGGGCGTTCATCGGCTCGTGCGAATTTCGCCGTTTAATTCCGGCGGAAGCCGCGAAACGTCTTTTGCTTCAATGTTTGTGTCGCCGGAAATTGACGAAGACATCGAAGTCGAAATCAACGATAAAGATTTGCGCGTTGACACCTATCGTTCAAGCGGCGCGGGCGGTCAGCACGTCAACGTAACCGATTCCGCCGTCAGAATTACGCATTTGCCGACGAATATCGTTGTAACGTGCCAGAATCAGCGTTCGCAAATTCAAAATCGCGCGGTGGCGATGCAGGTTTTGCGCTCAAAACTTTACGAGTTGGAACTTGAAAAAAGAATGTCCGATTCCGCCGAACTCGAAGCGACCAAACAGGATATTTCATTCGGTTCGCAGATTCGCAATTACGTTTTGCATCCGTATCGGCTTGTCAAAGACACGCGCACAAAGTTTGAACGCAGCGATGTCGAAACTGTTTTAGACGGAGATATTGACGATTTTATCAAGGAATTTTTATTGTTTAAGAAAAACGGGCGGTGAAAGCTCAAGATTCAAAATTTAAGATTCCAAATACAGAAAATTCTGAATTTTGAATACTAAAGAAATGGCAACGGAAATAGAAAAAAAACTAACTGTTTCAAACACGACTTCGAGAAGCAGCGAGATTATTGCCGTCATTTTGCTGGCGTTGGCGGTTCTGTCTTTTCTATGTCTTGCAACATACAGTCCGAACGATTGGTCTTTGAACACTGCTTCGACACAGAAAACTCACAATTGGGTTGGCGTGATCGGCGCGGTGATTGCTGATTTGATGTTTCAGGGCATCGGATTGACAGCTTATTTTCTGCCCGCTTTGCTTGCTTTGATCGCGTGGCGGTTTTTTCGTTACAAAGATTTGCCGATTTCAATCAGCCGCGTTATCGGCTATGTGTTTTTTGTTTTATCGCTTGCAAGTTTAGCGGAACTATTCGGATTATACGGCGGAATTGTCGGCGCGTTTATCGAACGAAACTTGACTTGGCTGCTCGGCAATATCGGTACGGGAATTCTTTTGACGGCGATTTTTGCAGCTTCGCTTTTGCTCGTTACAAATCTTTCGCTCGATTCATTTTTCGGCAATTTCAGCCTTGCTTGGGAAAATTTCCGCGTTCATTTTGATGAATGGCTGGCGAAACGGCGCGAACAACGCGCGGCAAATAAAACTATTACTTCGGCGCGAACGGAAAAGCGAAACGAAATTCGCAATGAAAAAAATAATCAAAAATCTCCGGGCATTTCTTTAGGAGAAGCTGTTTCTGCCGATACGAAAAGAGAAAGTTTTCTCGACAAAATTTCCGGTGTTTTCAATCGCTCGACCAAATCGCCAGAAACCACTGAAACAGTTGCCAAACCGGTAACAAAAGAAGCAAAAGTAAATGGTGAAATTCTTCAAACTTCAGTCGCGTCTGACGAGGTAAAAATTGAAAATTTTCTGCCTACAATCGGTGAAAAACCGAAATCCCCAGAAATCAAAACGCCCGATTTATTGATTGAAAATCAGCAAATTCCGATCACGCCAATCAAACAGACAGGCGAACTGGACGCAGATTTCCTTGAAGAAATTGACGACGAACCGCAGGAAATTCTTGCTAAAAAGACAGATTTTAATGATTACGTTTTGCCCGAACCGGAATTTTTGACGTTGCAGCCGCCGCGCATCGAACAAAAAGACGAAGAATTGTTATCAATCGCGCAGGAATTAACCGATAAAACCAAAGAGTTTAACGTAACCGGGCGCGTGATGCACATTTGCCAAGGTCCGGTTGTAACGACATACGAATTCAAACCCGATCCGGGCGTAAAGTATTCGCGTGTAACGAGTTTGTCGGATGATTTGTGTCTCGCGCTCAAATCCGAATCAATCCGCATCGAGCGAATTCCGGGCAAAGCGTTTGTCGGAATCGAAGTTCCGAACCGCGAACGCGAAACTATTTTTCTGCGCGAAGTTATCGAATCGAAAAAATTCCGCGACTCGAAATCACCGTTGACGCTCGCGCTCGGTAAAACGATTGACGGTTTAAATTATGTTGCCGATCTCGCCAAAATGCCGCATCTTTTGATTGCGGGCGCAACCGGCGCGGGAAAATCCGTCGGTGTCAACACGCTCGTCGTTTCAATTTTATACAAGGCAAAACCCGACGAAGTAAAATTTATAATGGTTGACCCAAAGCGTTTGGAATTAGGACTTTACGCCGACATTCCGCATCTCGCAACACCGATTATCACTGATCCGAAACGCGCCGCGATTTCCTTAAAATGGGCGGTTTCCGAAATGGAAAAACGCTACAAAGACCTCGCTGGCTGGGGCGTTCGCAACATTGACGGATTCAATAAAGAAGTTAAAAAACGCCAAGCCGACGGTGAATTGGACGATGAAGGCGAACCTTACAAAACATTGCCGTATATTGTGATTATTATTGACGAACTCGCCGATTTGATGATGGTTTCCGGCAAAGAAGTCGAAGAATCAATTACGCGCCTCGCGCAGATGGCGCGTGCAGTCGGAATTCATCTTGTTTTAGCCACGCAAAGACCGTCAGTTGACGTAATTACAGGTTTAATAAAAGCGAATTTTCCGGCGCGAATTTCATTTCGCGTGTCGTCAAAAATTGACTCGCGCACGATTATTGACGGTAACGGTGCAGAAAGTTTATTGGGCAAAGGAGATATGCTATTTCTGCCGCCCGCCACGTCGCAAATCGTCCGCGTTCACGGCGCGTTTGTTGACGAAAAGGAAATTGCCAAAATCGTCGAACACATCAAAG
>JBDTSO010000284.1:0-4569 GCA_039931085.1 Acidobacteriota bacterium
TCAAAAGTTATCATCAAACCGCCGATTATTTTATTTTCTTCTTCGGCGACGACGTAAAAACCTTTTTTTTCGTCATTAAAAACAGCTTCGACACCGCTTTGCAAAATGCGCGTTTCTAACCGTTTTCCTTCCGTTTCAAGTGCCATCGCCTGATTAAATTCAATCAAATCCGGCGCGTCTTCAACTTTGGCGAGACGAATATTCATAAACAGTTTCCTTGACGATATTTGTTTTCCCGACTAATCTAAAATGTTTTGTTTATCTTACAGAACGAATTGATATTATGAAACTTCGGATACTTTATCACGGAAACTGCTTCGACGGCGTTTCGTCAGCCGCTATCTTTTCAAAATTTTACCGCGCGAAATTTCATAAGGACGCTGAAATTGCTTACACACCAACGATGCACCGCGCCGGCAACGCTTTTGACAAAGAGCAGTTTGACGGCGACGAAAACGCCATTGTTGACTTTAAATATTGTCCAGATGAACGCTTAACTTGGTGGTTCGA
Organism: Acidobacteriota bacterium; assembly: GCA_039931085.1. Taxonomy (GTDB): domain Bacteria; phylum Acidobacteriota; class Blastocatellia; order Pyrinomonadales; family Pyrinomonadaceae. The sequence goes on from JBDTSO010000284.1 coordinate 511, forward strand.
CCATCATCAATCAGCATTTTTATCAAAAGAGGACGAACTGCATTTTCTCGCCGACCGTTCGGGCAAAAAATTTCTCGACACGACAAGCAAATCCTGCGCCGAATTCATCGCCCGTATCGCCGAAGAAAAGTTCGGTTTCAAAGACGATTCTTTAACGGAATTGATTCATTGGGCGCATATTATTGACGGCGCGTTATACGAATCGCCCGCGCAATGCGTCGAACTTCGCTCGTCCGCGCTGAAATTAATGCAGATTATCGAAGGCGAAAAGGACGAAAAATTTGTCGAGCGAATAATTCGCAGTTTGACGGAAAAATCGCTTGACGAGATTTTGGAAAGCGACGAAATCCAAGCCAAATTACAGCCGATTTTAGACGAACACTGGAAAAACGTCGAATTAATCAAAGAAAAATCAACTTATTCGCGCGGCGTGGTCAGTTTCGATTTAGTCGGCGACGGCATCGAAGGCTACAACAAATTCATTCCTTATTATTTTTACCCGCAAACGACTTACACGGTTTCGTTGCTGCAAAGTCCGCATCGAACAAAAGTTTCGGTCGGTTCAAATCCGTGGTCGCCGCGCCCGCGTCTGCACAACATCGCGGAAATCTGCGAACGCTACGGCGGCGGCGGACACGCGGTTGTCGGGGCGGTTTCGCTCAAACCCGACGAACTTGAAAAAGGTCGGATGATTATGCGGGAAATCATTGAAGAACTGCAATTTGAAGATTGATTTATAAACTTTTCAAAAATGGATTCGTCAGATACATCAAAATAATCAGCAAAATAAAATACGGAATCAAAACCGCCGCGCCCGCGTAATCTTTGGCGACGCGCTGACCGAAAAAGAGCGCGACGATTGAAACCGCGCCGAGAACAGAAGCGTAAAAGATCAAACTAACCGAATTTGCCAGCAGAAAATAAACGATTCCGATACCGCTCAAAAATCCGGTCGCCAATTCCATCACGGTAATCGTCGCCAACATCGGCGCAACAGTTCCCCTCAAAAATGTTTTGGAAAAATGTCCGGTCAGCCATTCGAGATTCCCTTTCCAATCGAAAACTTTGTCGAGTCCCGACTGAATAAAAAGTACGCTCACGAGCAATGCGCCGAACAGCGCGGGCAGATTTTTGCCGAGTTCTGCAAGATTCATATTTTTCCAAATTTTTCTACAAAAGTATAGTAAAACCTTCCTGCTCAAAATGATCGTCGTGCGTGAGAATTTCCCGCAAACCGAGATTTTTCATCGTCAGCATCGAAATACAATCGGTTAAACTGTAACCTTTGTCCAAACGCTTCTCGTAAAAATCAATCGCTTCCAAAATTCTTTCGTGAGAGCAGGAAAGAATTTCGACATTCTGGTTCAGCAGAACTGCCCGCACGTTGTTGACAGCGGTTTGCCGCAGGAATTTGCCGCTTTCGGCAAAATAGTTTAATGTTTCGGTTAAAATTTCGTCAGTTGTAACAATCGAAATACCGGCTAAACTTTGACTCGCTTCAAATGCGCGTTTTCGCCATTGGTCTTTCGGGTTAATGAGCGCAATCCAATAGAAACTGTCCGCAAAAACTCTTTTCATTTTTGTTTTTTCGGTGCGCCGTAAAGATAATGATCATGATTTTCCGCGCCGTCCGTCGGAAGTTTCGCCCATTCTTCGTCGGGAACTCGACTGCTGATTTCAGCAATAACTTCCCAAATCGGACGCGAATCTTTCTTTTGCGAAACGGAAACTTTTTTCTCGACAATTTCAAGAACTTCCTTTTGTTCGTCTAAAGAAAGAACTTTCACTTTCTCGAAAATAGTCTGTGCGATTTCGGTTTGCATAAATTTTCACCTCATTTTTAATCTAACTCGATTTTATCAATTTCTTTCATCAATCTGTCAGTTTCCGACAATGCGACGATTATTTTTTGATAATGGCGAATATCTGCAACCGAGAGTTCGCGGTTGTTACGGTCTTTAAGCCATTTTTGCGCGGGCTGATAGCCGCCGATGTAGAAATTCCACGCTGTCAGCGGCACTTGGTCAAAAAACTGTTCGTCGTTGATCCAGACTTTGCCCGTTTTATTTGCCGCGTCGGTTAATTCAAAGCCGATGCTTGCCGTCGTCATTTTGCGCGTAACGATGTTGTCGCCGCTGTTCGGGTAAGTCGTGATAAATTGTTCGACGACGGGCGATTCTAAAAGATGAATCTGCCGCAGTTCGCCGCCGAGATTTGCCAACTGCCAAAACGTCGCCGCGTCCGTCGGATATGGAACGCGCGGAAAATCTATCTTCAAAAATTCCTTGTATTTCTCGCGGTAGCGTGGCGAATGAAGCACGGCGTAGATGTAATCCAAAACATCAACGGGCGCGAACGTGCCGCTCGTTTCTTCTTTTTCGTCGGTGAAAGTCAGATTGATGCGTTCGGCGATTTTCTCGATGATGTCCGCGTTCAAATTCGGCACTCGCGCCGCGCTTTGATGCAAAGTCTGCTGTGCGCCGGTTTCGGGATAGAGATAAAGCGGGAAAGATGAATTTGAATCGTATGCGCTACACAATTTGTGCGCCATTATGTGCTTTGTGATGAAAAAACAATTATCTTCTTTATTGATTTTGGGAATAACCAAGCCGACATTTTCACCAACTAAAAAATGCCGCATTGTTTCTAGCCGCCATCTCCAGATCAATTTATTGTCGAATACTGTCCATTTAATATCGAAAGGACGGTAATCAATTTCTGCGTATTCTTCCTCTTTAACTTTTATTGATTTCTTATTGCTCAATAACCATTCGGCGTAATTTTTCCCCAAAATATATTTATTTTTTAATTGTTCTTCTGTGTAGTCATTTTCAAGAAAATCTTTCAAACGCTCTTTGAGTTCGGCTTTTGTTTCCGCAATGATAAAGCCGTCGCCCATAGTGACAATTCCTGTTTTATTGTTTGGAAATAATTCATCAATTCTAAATCCGTGTTCATATTCGCTTTTTCCAGTTTCGTTTTTCGGCTGAAAAAAGTAATACGGCTTTGTATAATCAACACCTTTGAAATCAAATGAATTTAAATCGTTTTCCCACAATGACTGATATTTATTTTCACGTTCGCCCCAAAGTTCAAAATATTTCACTTCGGCTAACGCACCTTTTTTCTTTTTGCCTGTTTTGACAAAAATGTTGATGGACACGCCTGCCTGAATATCGAATACGTTTTTGTCGGGCGAACCGTCCGGCGAAACTTCTTTTTTCAAAGCGTTTCCGTGAAGATTCAAGATGTAAATTTTGTCGAATGAATTAAGCATATGCCAGCGCATTCCTCTAAAAGTCGGATTATCAATAAAACTGTGATTATTGATAAAAGCTAAAACGCCTTCGCCGTTTTTCTCTACGAAATGTTCTCCGAATCGCAGAAATTTTACATAATCGTCGTTTAGCCAATGTTTGCGTTCGCCGAAATGTTCGCCATCAACGTATTTATAATCGTCAATCAAATTGCTAATCCATTTACTGTTATTTTGCGAAATGCCGCTATACGGCGGATTGCCGATGACGCACATTACGGGCGTGTTGCGTTTGATGTGATTGGCTTCGTTGGCTTCGTGGCTTAACCAATTTGCAAATAAAGTTCCCGTGTCGGGATGATGTTCTTCGAGCGCGTTGGTCAGATAGATTTTGAAACGCTGGTTTTCCTTTGCCGCATAGCCGGTTTCGGTGAGCAGCATATCGAGTTTGAGATGCGCCACCGTGTAGGAAGCCATCAGCAATTCAAAACCGTTGAGGCGCGGAATCAAATCGTGTTCGACGTAACTGTTCCAACTGCCGCGCTGACCTTCAAGCTGTTTGTAAATGTGCTTGACAATTGCCGCCAGAAATGTTCCCGTTCCGGTCGCCGGATCGAGAATCTGAACTTTGTGAACTTCCTTTTCGATTTGTTTGTAACCGCTCGGCGAGCGTTTGTCTTTCGTCTGCGTGTCGAGCGTAATCGTCGTTTTGGAAGTGTCGGCTAAACCGTCGCGCAAATTAAATTCCGTTTTCAAAACGTCGTCAACGGCGCGAACGATAAAATCAACGACGGGTTCGGGCG
>JBDTSO010000285.1:0-4560 GCA_039931085.1 Acidobacteriota bacterium
GCCCTCACATGTTTCGCCCAGACTGACGACGAGGTAATCAGCGTTGATTCGTCGGTTTTCACCGTATCAATGATCGGCGTTGACTCAATCGTTACGACCGCCGTCACTTCGCCCGTCTGCAAAACCGGGCGCAAAGTTGTCGTTCGACCGACGTTTACTTCTAAGTTTTTCTGTTCGATTTTTGAAAAACCTTCTTTTTCTATAATTACCGTATAATTTCCGAGTGAAAGTGTCGGAGCGACAAAAACCCCATTGTCATTAGTTACAAGATTGCGTGTTTGATTTGTTTCTTCGTTGATAACCGTGACGGTCGCGCCGGTCACAATCGCGCCGTTAGTGTCCTGCACCGTGCCGCTGATCGCGCCGGTGGTCAATTGAGACTGTGCCGATATAGCCAAGTTAAAAGCGAAAAACACTCCGATTAAAAAGATTTTTGAAATCTTCATTCTGATAATCTCCTTGTTTTTGTAGATTTATTGTTAGTTATTTATATTTTTCAGGGTAAAGGGCTAAAGTTACATCGAAAACAATTTAAGGTTAAATAAAGGTTAAATGAAGAATCGGCTTAGAGTTGCGTTTTTGCGGCTTAATCAAAATAAAACAATGCGTGAAATCTTTAAGCGATTGATCTTTGATTATCTCGGTAAAGTCAAAGAAAACTTTGCACTAAACCAAATGCTTTGTTGGCGGGAAATTTTTGACGGAATAAATTCAAAGACTTTTGACTAATTTTAAAGCCTCAAGTAGCATTCATATAGCAAAATGGAACTTGACGAATACGAAAAAAACGCGGTGCGCGAACTTAGTGAATCAATAAATCTGGCGATTGAGAAAAGTTCGCGGGTCGCCGATGCCATCAGATATTTGCGCGAACTCGGTTACGAACCGAATCTGACATTGAAGTTGGAAATCGGTTTGCAGGAAATTATCGAAGACATCGAAGAAGAACCGCAGGACATCGAACTCGAATTGACCGACGAAGATTTGCGTACGCTGCGACGAATGAAAATAAGCCTTGAATAGTAAAAACCAGAAATAGTTTTTAACTTTCCATTATCTTGAATTACTTTAATTATTTTTCCGAAATTGAATCAACTTTTATCAGAAGACGCGGAAGAAATCTGCTGCTCTCGCCGCTCGATTGGGCTTTGATCGAAACCTGGCAGGAACGCCAAATTCCGCTGCATATTATTCTGCGCGGCATCGAAAAAGTTTTTGACTCGGCAGACAAACAACCGGCGCGAAAAAGAACGATCAAATCTTTAACCTACTGCCGCGAAGAAATTGAAGCGCAGTATAGCGAATGGCTCGAATCGCAGATCGGAAAAGTTCAAAGTCCAAAGGTTCAAGTTCAAAGTTCTGAAATTGACGGAAAAAATGCTGCAAAAGAGACGATTTTTCCCGATGAAACGGTTGTCGCTCATCTCGAAAATGTTGCGGACGAACTAAAATCAGCGCAGAGCAAAGCGAAAAATGAATTGAGCGAAACTTTAAGAGAAGCCGTAGATCATTTAGCGCGTTCGCGGAAAAACTTTTCAGATGTTGAAACACTGGAAAAAGATTTAGAAAAGCTTGATGCCTTGATTGACGAAAGTATTTTGAAAAATCATTCGAGCGAAAATCTGAAAAAAGAAATCGGAAAAAATCTCGCTTCATATCGAAGCAAAATGGACGCTGAAACTTATCAGCGGACATTTGATTTAATGCTCGTCAAGCGTCTGCGTGATGAATCGGAAATCCCGCGCCTTAGTTTGTTTTATTTGTAATTTTGGAAAAAGGTTGGAAATTTATTGGGCAAAAAATATATAATCGGCGAAATTCTCGAAGTTCCCATCGAAAAAATTGTTCCGAACGGCTTCGGCTTGGCGTTTGGGGAAAATCTGACTGTTTTCGTGTCTCTCGCCGCCAGAGGCGACCGTTTGCGCGTTAAAATAATTCAGTTAAAAGGCAAAACCGCTTTTACGGAAATCGTTGAAGTCATTGAGCCGTCGGCGCATCGCATCGAACCTAAATGCAAATATTTCGGACGCTGCGGCGGCTGTGATTTTCAGCAGATGAATTACGAAGCGCAGCTCGAAGCGAAAATTTCCATTCTCCGCGATTGTCTGTCGCGCATCGGAAAAATAAATTACGAAAAAGAAATTGAAATTATCGGAAGTCCGCGCGATTACGAATATCGCGCCCGCGCCGCGTGGCACATTGACACGCGGCGCAAGAAAATCGGTTATTTTCAGCGAAATTCGCATCAGGTAATTGATGTGAAAGAATGCCCGATTCTAACGCCGGAACTGCAAAATCTTTTGACCGAATTGCGCGACACGATTGAATGGGAAAGTTTCTGGGCGGAAATCGTCGAAGTCGAAGCGGCAAACAGCGGCGACGAAGTTTCGATTTATTCAAACGAAATCGTCGAACCGACCGAAGAAATTGCGTTTCACTCAAAAGGCAATCGTTATTTTTACGACGCGCAGAGTTTCTTTCAGGGAAATCCGTTTCTCATCGAATCTTTGATTGAAACGGCGACGAAAGACGCAAAAGGCAAAACCGCGCTCGATTTATATTGCGGAGTTGGACTTTTTACATTGCCGCTGGCGCAAAAATTCGGCAAAGTTACCGGCGTTGAAGGTTACGAAAGATCGGTTGACTTCGCGCGGAGAAACATCGAAAACGCGCGAATTGAAAACGCCGACGTTTTCTGCGAAAATGTCGGCGATTGGCTGGCGGAAAATGCTGACGATTTACGGGAAATTGATTTTCTTCTGCTCGATCCGCCGCGAGCCGGAACGGAGAAGGAAACGATTGAAAACCTGTTGAAAATAAAGCCGCGCGAAATCTCTTACGTTTCGTGCGAACCTTCGACTTTGGCGCGTGATTTGCGGATTTTGTCGGAAAATTATTCGATTGAATCAATTACCGCGCTTGATTTGTTTCCGCAGACGCATCACGTCGAAACCGTTGTTCGGCTTAAACTTATCTAAACTTTGATTCATAAAAATCAGCGCAAATGTTATTGTAATTTTCAGGTAAGAGATTGTTTGTAAATTTTTATGAAATCCCAAAAAATTGTCCGATTAGTTTTGTGCGCGGCTTTGTTGGTGAACTCAACTTTCATTTTCGCTTTTGAAACCGATCAATACAATTTGCCGCCCGAACCGCTCGCCGACATCGGCGACGAAGTTTCGCAATATACGGCAGACAATTTGAGAAAGGCAGTTGCAAAAATAAACGACGAAATTGTCTTTAGAGAAAATTGTCTCGCCAAAAAAACTGAAAAAGGAAAATGCGATTCGACGGAAAAAGAACGCGCCAAACTTGCGTTTTTGCGTTCTGACGAAGCGGTTGCGCTCGAATTTTACAAACTTGTCGGAACGGGAATTCCTCCGTTCACCGCTTCGGGAAGCTGGATGGAATCACACAAATTTACGGCACAACCGGCGCGTTATAAAACGAGTTTTCGCCAGTCAATTTTTTTCGTTTATCCAAGTGATTACATCGGCATCAGTTCAACGGTCAATCTCTACGGAGCGCAATTCGGCACGGACAAAATCGCGCATATTTTTCAGCAGGGATATTCTTATTATAAAATTTACAATAGTGCGCTGGCAAAAGGTTTAAAGCCCGAAGAAGCCGAAAAAAAAGCGATTAAATGGGGAAAATTTACGGAACATACTTATTACGGAACTTTAATTTCGAGCGTTTTTTCAAACGCCGATTTGTGCGCCAACTTTGCCGGACTAAAGTTTTATGAAGGATTAACGCGCGACATTAAAATCGGAGTTAAAACAAAACCTGCTGTTTTGATTCTTAAAAACGGCGTTTGGGAATTTAACGAAAACGCCGAATTGTTTGAGATTCTTCTCAAACCTTTTATCTCCGAACATCTCAACGAAGCACTTAATCCGTCAATTTTTTTCAAATATTTCGGACTTCGCTGCTACGTTCGTAAAACCGTCAAAAAACAAAGCTGCCGGCAATGGTTTGATAAATTTCCAAATCTTTCGCGGGCGGAATTGGAGAAAACTTCAAAATCTTTGACGCTGTGGAACGGCGAAGATTACGGATTTACAGACAGCAAAAATTTTATAACTATTGCAAACACTTGCTTTGGCAAGTAAGCAAGGCATATTGCCGAAACAATTTACAACTTTCCGTCGTTCATAACATCAAAAATATACATTTGAATTATCAGGAAAATCTATTTAAACTTTAAAATTATGCCAAATCAAGATTCAACAGCCGCAGTTGCCGAAAAATACAGTGTTCGGTGTCGTTATTGCGGACAAAAAAACGCGGTCAAAGAAGATTACGTCAACGGCGAAGCCAAATGCGGACGCTGCCGTCTGCCTTTGTCGAACGCGCCGCACAAAAAATTTGCGGATTTGAACAAACACGAATACATTCATCCGGCTGACAGCAAAGCACTTGCCGCGCTCAAAGCAATTCCGGGAATTGACACGGCGTTAAAACAACTGCTGAAAGTTACGGGCGAGTCGGCGATTCGCGTAATGTTTATGGCAAGTGCGGTCAGGGTTACGCCGGAGCAATGCCCTGATTTACATG
>JBDTSO010000286.1:0-4545 GCA_039931085.1 Acidobacteriota bacterium
AAATCGGGCAGTTTTCTAAAATTATTTGCCGCCGCTTCCATCGCGCAGGTTGTCGCTGATTTCCAGCGAGGCGTTTCGCTGAAAAATTTCGGCGTGTAAGCGTTCGCAAAAACATTCGGCTCGATTTTCAAGTTTTTCAACTGTAAAAATATCGAATTTTCGGCGATCACATCGCGCAGAATTTGATTGGGAAAACCTTGTTTATGAACGCCCAAATGCTTTGGCGCGTTGATACCGGTTAAAATTGTCGTCTGCCCGGACGCGCTTTGCGGGCGACCTTCAATGCCCAAACGCGGATCGGTTGGGACTAAAATGCCGTCGAAAATAATTTTGTTCTTTTCGTCCTGAAAATTATCAAGCGGCTCAATATTTTTAATGAGAGAAAGCGGGTTATTTTCACCGCGCCGCCCGATTCCCAAACCGTCAATAAAAAAAAGTATAACGCTCGTATCGTTCATCAAATAAAAGATTAACAGTTTTACCGCTGAAGTTCTTCACTGTCTAATAAAATAATGCGCCTTTATTTCGTTTTCCTTCAAATTTTGATAAACATTCGCGTCAATCGCCGACGCTTTTACTTCTTCAAAAATTGTTTCCAATTCATTTTCGTCCGGGAAATAATGACGCAGAGCTATTAAATCTTCCGGCGCGGAAAAGATAAATTCATCAATCGCGCCGTTTTTAAGAAGTGTTTTTAATTTTATAGTTTCGCTTTTGTCCGAAATCTTCGCCGTGTAAACCGGCAATTCGATCAGTTCGGTGTTTGCTTCTTTCAATAAATTTACAATACCGAAATCCGACATTTTTTCTTTAATCAATAGCAGTTTCAATTTTTTTAAATTACTTTCGCCCGCGTAAAAACTAATCGCCGAAAAAACTGTCTGAGCGTTCGTTTTGTTGGGAATAACGTCGGCGTGAATCTGATCGAAACGCAATCTGTCGGCGACTGTTTCGCCGACAGCGCAGACGCGCACGGCATCGAGTCCAAAAAAATCAATTTCGTTTTCGGTCAATTTCTGCAAAAAATAATCAACCGCCAAAACATCGGTAAATATAAGCCAATCAAACTCAGTTATATTTTTCAGTAGCGCGATTTCTCCAATATCTAAGGCAATTTTTTCAGTTTCAAGTGGCTGAAATTGAAAAAAAATTGCAGATTTTTCAACTAATTTAACGGCGATTTTTTTGTTAAGCGGTGTTTCAAAAAATGCGTAAGTTTTACCAGCGGCTAAATTTGACATCTATCAACCGATTTTAACGGCAAAAGCGATTTTGGCAAGTTTGCAATTAAAAGTTAAAAAAAGTAAGTTTTAACATTGCAGTGATTTAGCCGTAATAAAACAACAAATCAGATATGAAAGCAGTGATTTTAGCCGCCGGTTTCGGCACGCGGCTTTTTCCTTTAACAATTGACCGCACCAAACCGGCGATTCCCTTTCTCGGCAAACCGCTCGTCGGTTACGTTGCCGAATACGTCGCTAAATTCGGTTTTAAAGAAGTCGTCGTCAACCTTCATCACCAGCCCGAATCGGTCAAAAAAGCACTCGGTGACGGGCGCGATTTCGGCGTGAAAATTCATTATACTTTGGAAGAACCGAAAATTTTAGGAACTGCCGGCGCCCTGGACAATGCGCGTCATCTGCTTGAAGACGACACATTTCTCATCGTCAACGGCAAAATTATTACCGACATAGATATTTCCGCCGCGCTCGAAACACACAAAAAAACCGGCGCGTTGGCGACAATGGTTTTGAAGGAAAATCCAAAAAGAGAAAGATTCACCGAAGTATTCGTTGAAAATAAATTCATCCGTGGATTCGGTGATTTTCCAGACAAAATGCAAAATTCAGAAACTAAAATACAAAATCCGTTGATGTTCACCGGCATTCACATTCTCGAACCGCGCATTTTCGATTACATTCCCCGCGGCATTTATTCAGATATTGTGCCGACATTTTACAATCCGGCGATAAAAAACGGTGAAAAAATCGCCGCGCATATTGCCGAAGGCAGTTGGTTTGAACTTTCAACAATTCCGCGTTATCTCGAAATTAGTCTGGCGATGTTGAACGGCGCGAAGGTTTTTACAGGCGAACATTGTTTGATTTCAAAAAGTGCGAAAGTGCAAAACTCTGTAATTTGGGATGAAGTTTTTATCGGTGATAATGCCAAAATTTCAAACACAATAATTGCGGACGGCGTAAAAATAAATGCCGGAGAAATTTTTGAAAATGCGGCGATTGTCCGCGCCGAAATGCTTTCTCATTGCGAAGAAATTCCCGAAAAAGCGTTGAAAGGTTATAGAAACGGTGAAAATTATGTTGTTCCGCTCAATCAATGATAAAATCTTTTTCTAAATATGAACGCCAAATTTTCCGAATCTCCAATTGAAAGACTGAAAAAATTTCTAAAATCGAATAATGAAAACTCCAAAGTCGAAATTTTAACGCCTGACGCTTCTGTCAGAGAATATTTTCGCGTCAATTGGAATGATTCGACGGCAATTGCCTGCGTTTATCCCGAAGCCTTTATTGAAAACGAACAAAGTTATCTTGATATTACGAATCTTTTTCTGTTGAGCAGTTTGCCGGTTGCGAAAATTTACGATTTCAGCCAATCTTTAGGCGTAATCGTGCAGGAAGATTTTGGCGATACGATTTTACGCGATTTTTTATCAGAATCAAATCCCGAAAAGCGCGAGGAATTAGTAAATGAAGCAATTTCTCTGATTGCCAAAATTCAGGCGGCGACTCAGAAGGCATTTGAACTGAATTCCATCGCTTCAGGCTTGAAATTTGACGAAGAAAAACTGCTTTGGGAATTGAATTTTTTCAAAACACACTATTTTGAAACATTTCGCAAATCAAAATTATCCGATAAAGATGAGAAGGCTTTAGAACAGGAATTTTCTGAACTCGCCCGCAAACTGGAACAACGAGCAAAAGTTCTGTGTCATCGAGATTTTCACGCGGCAAATTTGATGATTGACAGCGAAGGAAAACTGCGAATTATTGATCATCAAGACGCGCGAATCGGCGCGGCAAGTTATGATCTGGTTTCGTTTCTTCTGGACAGAGTTTTGCAAACACCTGAAAAAAAATGGCTGGACGAAAAGAAAAGTCTTTTTTTGAGAGAAAGAGAAAAATTGGGTTTGGAGCCAATTAATGAAACGGATTTCAATTACGAATTTGATTTGATGACCGTGCAAAGAGGTTTAAAAGCCATCGGTACATTTTCGTTTCAATCAACAAATCGAGGCAAAACATATTTTATACAATTTATCGAACCGATGTTTCGGACAGTTCTTCAAGCGGCGGAAAATTTGAATATGTTTCCCGCTTTGCGAAAGATAATTTCAAAAGAGTTAAATAATCAAGTTATTGCTTTAGATTCAACAATGAAAAATTCCATATCGAAATAACTGAAAAAGAGGTAGTTGGAATTTTAACAATAGTCTTCGCGGTTTGAATCGTGGCGATAACTTAATTGACCGAAACTATCACGCTTTTTAATGATGCAGGCAGTTTGGTGAGTTTATTGGCTGGCTTTGTCGCAATTTTTCTTGACATCTTTATGACATATACTTATTTCACGATTATTCATTCAATTTTAATCGGCGGCGTTACGTTGACGGAAAACGTCATCACTTGGGGAAAATAACTTTATGAATATAAAAGCATTATTTTTAGTTTGTTTTATGTTCATTTTGGCGGTAATCAGTTACACCAAAACAAATATCAATGCACAGAAAATAACAAATAATGAAAAAGCTGCTGATAAATTCGCATCTCGAAATAAACCGATTATTACGCCGTCAAATGTTACTGAGAAATTAGAAAGTATAAAACAATCAAATCCAAAAACTTCATCCCGTGAATTAGCTAAATACGGAAATGACTTGATAAACAAAACAGGTTTTGATTTTTCATTTTATACCTGCGAAATTGCCGAGGTTAATAAAGAAAAAGGAGAAAGATATGATGGAGAAAATCTGATACCTTTCGACTACCCGTTTGAAGATTTAAGCGGAAAAAACCGCACATATCAAATTATGAGTAAAGACAACGCTCATCCCTGCGATTGTGTTTATAAAATTCCTTTAACTAAAGCTGCAAAAAATGAATTGACGATTATTGCCGAGGGCAAACCGATTTCTGTAAAACATTTGGAAAAATACAATATTGAATACGCCGAACTCGTCACAAAAGATTTGAAAAAATTTGTTAGAAGGTGGTATAAACCGTTTGAAATTCAGCCTTTCGGAATTTCAAAGGACGGTACAAAAATCTATGTTGAAACAAGTTATAATGATGATGATTTACTTAACAAAGAAGGTTTACTCTTGGAAATTTCAGAAAAAGGCACTTTTCAATTTGTTCTGAAAAATAACCCGAACATCATTTCAAAACAAAAACTTATCGAGAATTACCCAAAGGATGAAACCAATGATTATTTTGGTTATCTTAAATTCACTGACGGAAAAATCGAACATATCTTAAAAATTACATTTCCCTGCACTTAATATTTTATGAATCAAACATACAT
>JBDTSO010000287.1:0-4544 GCA_039931085.1 Acidobacteriota bacterium
ATCCGGAATCGGCCATTCCCCGCGAAACGGTTTCGCAATTCGATTGTCGCGTAAGACAGACACGCTTTGGAATCAACAATATACGGCGCGACAATCGCATTTGTCGGGCAAGCGTCAATACACGCCGTACAAGTTCCGCAATGGTCTTCGATTATTTGATTGTCGTATTCGAGTTCCAGATTGAGCAGAATTTCGCCGATAAAAATCCACGAACCGAATTCTTTAGTAATAATATTTGAATGTTTGCCGAGCCAGCCTAATCCGGCGCGAACCGCCCACGCTTTGTCCATTATCGGCGCGGTGTCAACGCAGATTTTGCAGTCGGCGGTTTCGTCAACTGATTTGATAAAAGCCAATAGTTCACGCAATTTTTCCTTCAAAACGTCGTGATAATCGTCGCCCCATGCGTAGCGCGAAACTTTTCCTTTTTCGGGATTTTCTTCGTGTTCGTGCGGAGTGTAATAGTTTAAAGCAACAACGATAAGTGATTTTGCTTCGGGAAAAAGCAGTTTTGGATTGCTGCGTTTTTCCGGTTCACTTTCCATCCAGCGCATTTCGCCGTGAAAGTTTTGATTAAGCCAATCTTTGAGATGTTCGCGTTCGGTTTCGAGAGGCTCGGCGCGAACGATGCCGATTTTGTGAAAGCCGATTTCGCGGGCTTTTTGTTTGATTTGTTCTGTTGATGAAAACATATCATAAGTTCAAAAGTAAAAAGTAAAAAGTAATTCACATTAACCATTTTATGCAAGAATTTTATCTTTTACCCTTTAGATTACGCTGTAATAATAACAGCTTTCGCGCCGGTTAATTCTGAAAAATCTTTCGAAAAGATCGTGTCAACGCGCCGGATGCGTCCGATTACTTCGACAATATCCTGTGTTGAAACGAAACCGTTCTCGACGTGCGCGATTGCCCAGGTCGGGATGTGCGATGCGGTTTGCAAAGTGTCTTCGACAAACTGTAAATACTGCGATTTGGTTTCGGTTAGCGTTCCGAGTTTTCCGGCTTGCGAAGTTTCCAAATCGCCCCAGAAATCACTGCCGGAACGAAGCCATTCTTCGCGCCACGCCGTTTTCCCCAGATAATTTCGCCGGTTCTGATTATGCGCCGCCGGAAGCCGCAGAAACATCAAATCCATATAATTTTCGGCGATAAAATCGTTGGCGATTTTGTTTTGACAAGTATTGTTTTGACCGTTGTTGACGGGTTCGGGCTGAACCTTTTGCAGACGTTTACAAACAACGGAAAGCGGTTGGCGTAATTCAAGAGTTTCCGAATCAAAAGACAAAGCATAATCGCCGACGCTCATTCCGAGACTCAAAGCGATAGCTTTTGAAACGGGCGACGAGATTTTTTCGACGTTTTGCCGCACATTGTCAAACCACCACGCATCCGTTTCGTTAAACCAATTTTTCAGCGAATCGTTTTGCAGACGATAATGCGGAACATAAACATCTTCCAAAATTATTTCAACTTCTTCGTCGGTTAATTTTTCGGCATTATTTTCAATGACAGCAACGGATTTTATCCACGCCGACTGCATCAAATCATTTGCCAAAACGCGCACATTCCACCTTTTCAAATACGCGCCAAGATTCGGCTCATTAGTGAACGGCAGAATGACGGAAGTAAACTTCAAACGCCGCAAAACATTGAGTTCAAAAGCTAACCAGCCGTGCGGTGTAATTGATTTTGTGAACATAGATTTTTCGTGAATCGTAAATCGTGAATCGTAAATCGTTGATAAAGAAAGAGGTCGAAAATCACTTATAAGTGCAATATTATAATCCTCTTAATCTATTGACGATTTACGAAATATGATTCCAATTCCGGCAACTCTTCGAGCGAAAGAAACATTTTAACAACTTTCGGGTCAAATTCGATGCCTGCCCATTCGATTAAACAGTGTTTTGCTTCCTGTTCGGGAATCGGAACGCTGTATGGACGCGCATCGGTCAAGGCGGCGAAAGTGTCGGCGACGCGCAAAATTCTCGCCGCCAGTGGGATTTGTTCCTGCGCCAGAGCGTCGGGATAACCTGTTCCGTTCCACCATTCGTGATGCCAGCGAACAAGTAACTGCACAGCGCGATTGAGTCCGTGTTTTGCCGCCTCCTGTTCGCCGATCACCGGATGACGCTGCAAATCAACGCGCTCGTCTTCGCGCAGTTTTTGACTACTTTTAATATAATCGCGGTTCATCACGACTTCGCCGATGTCGTGAACTAACGCCGCCTGACGCAAAGATAAACGGTCGTGCGCCGCAAAATTAAATTTTTGCGCCAGCGCATCGGCAAGCGCGGCAATCCGTTCGGCGTGCGAATGCGCGTAACTTTCAAATTTATCGGCGGCGGCAGCGAGTTTTAAAAGTTTTTCTTCAGAACCGTCTTCTCTAATAGACAGATTTTCCATAAGATTTCAAAGTAAAAATTTCAAAGTAAAAAGTAAAAAAGCAAAAGTAAAAAGTAAAATGAAGTTTAACAGAAAGTCATCAAGTTATGCGAAGTATTTGACTGCAATTATTCTTGAATTTCCGACACTGGAAATCGAAATAAAAGTCGGCTTGCGTTACAAACCCGATTTGATTGCCCGCAATGCCGCCGGAGATTTTCTTTTTTGGGGCAAAGCGGGCGCGAATTCGATTCGCAAAACCGTTTGGCTTTTGAAACACGCGCATACCAAAAAGTTGGTTCTGTTTAAAATCGGGCGAAATGTAACGTCGCTTATTGAACAATTGCGCGAAGAAATTCCCGCAAAATATCGTCCCGCGAACAGATTTTTGCTGATAAATTTCGTCAAAGACATTGCGGATTTGACAGCTTCAAAACAAATTGAGAAAGTTTCTCAAGATTGGTTCACCAAATATAAAATCTGAAAATTTTAGCCGAATGACAAAAGATAAGATAATTATCCGCGAATGCGACACCATCAAAGATTTAACAGCTTGCACCCGTTTGCAGCGCGAAGTTTTCGCGCTTCCCGACATCGAAATTTCGCCCGTTCGCCATTTAGTCGTTACAAAACACGCGGGCGGTTTTACGCTCGGCGCGTTTGCCGAAGGTAAATTGGTTGGTTTTGTATTGTCTGTTCCGGCGTTTTTCGGCAGCGAGAAATTTTTTTATTCACATATGACGGCTGTATCCTCAGAGTTTCAAAGCCACGGCATCGGCGCAAAATTAAAATGGGCGCAGCGCGAAAAAGCCTTAACTGAAAATATAAAACTTATAAAATGGACGTTTCAGCCCATACAGGCGCGAAACGCTTTTTTCAATCTGGAAAAACTGGGCGCAATTGTCCGCCGATACAAATCGAATTTTTACGGCACGGATTATTCGACTTCAAACAAACAGGGCGAAAAAATCGGACTCGACAGCGACCGTCTTTTTGCAGAATGGAATTTGGAAGACGAAAAGGTTATAAAATTGGCAAGCGGTAAAAATTACGTCGAAACCGGCGAGATTGCGTGGACAATCGAGATTCCGAGCGATTGGAATTATTTGTTGAAAACCGACGCGGAATTTGCCAAAAGCGAACAAACGCGCGTCAAAAACGAATTTGAAAAGGCGTTCGCCGAAAATTTGATTTGCAAAAGTTTCGTGCGCGACGAACAAAAGCCGAAATATTTGTTATTTAAAGATTAATACTAAACTCAAAGTGAAATTAGTTTGATCGCAAAAATTCATCTTTGAAAATCGCATACTGCACCAAACTTTGTTCATAGAAGACGGCGATTTTGACAAACTGCATTCCGAGTTTTTCCATTACGCGGCGCGATGCTGCATTTTCGGGACGCGCCACGGCAACCAGCTTTTCGGCGTTTAATTCCTCAAAAGCATACTGCATAAATCTTTCGGCGGCTTCGGTGGCAAAACCTCTTCCCCAATGCGCCTTGTCAATCGCGTAACCGATTTCGATTTCGCCGGTTTCCTTCAAACGCCAAATTCCGCACCAGCCGAGAAATTTTTGTGTTTTTTTTTCGATGACGGCACAAAATCCGAGTTTGTCTTTGTGCCAACGCGCCGAAACGAGTTTTATCCAGTCGAAAGATTCATCCCGCGCCTGCGGTTCGCGGATAAAGCGCATTATTTCTTCATCACTCCGCATCGCAAAAATATCGTCCACATCGCTCTCGACCAGCGGACGCATAATGAGTCTTTCGGTTTCCAACATATTCTGGAAGTTCAAAGTTCCAAGTTCAAGATTCAAAGTTTATTTGAAATCTTAACTTTGAATCTTGAACTTGGAACTTTGAACTAAATTAAATGGATTAAAAGTCCGTCTTTTAATTTTGGCTCGAACCACGTGGATTTCGGCGGCATAATTTCGTTTATGTCGGAAACGGCGAGAAGGTCGTCCATCGTCGTCGGGAACAGCGAAAAAGCGAGTTGTGCCGTGCCGTCGTCAACAAATTTTTCCAATTCGTCAGTGCCGCGTGCGCCGCCGACAAAGCCGATGCGCTTATTCGTCCGCGCGTCCTCAATTCCCAAAACCGGCTTTAACAAATAATCCTGCAAAATGCTCACGTCGAGCCGTTCGATTGCATCGGC
>JBDTSO010000288.1:0-4527 GCA_039931085.1 Acidobacteriota bacterium
CGCCACCGTGATGAACGCCGTCGTTTTGCAGGATGCTTTGGAAAAACTCAATGTTTATACGCGGGCGATGTCGGCGATTGATATTCCGCAGCTTGCCGAACCTTTTATTCGCCGCCGCGCAATTCGACATTTAGAGAAAAAGCGCGTCGTTATTTTCGCCGCCGGCACGGGAAATCCTTTTTTTACAACGGATTCCGCCGCCGCTTTACGTGCGCTTGAAATCAAAGCGGATATTATATTAAAGGGAACTAAAGTCGACGGAATTTATACGGCTGATCCGATGACTAATCCCGATGCGACGCGGTTTGAAAAAATTTCCTATCAGGAAGTTTTGGAAAAGCAACTAAAGGTAATGGATGCTTCGTCAATCTCGCTGTGTATGGACAATAATTTGCCGATTATGGTTTTCAATATGCGCGAAAACGGCAACATCAGAAAAGCCGTCAAAGGCGATCTATCAATCGGCACTCTCGTTTCCGTCGGAAGTAAAACACAAAAAGCCTGACAGCAGATAATGGTCAATGATAACTGTTGAATGGTGAATAAAATTCTTTGAGAAACGCACCATTTACAGATTTTATAAAACTTGAAAACTTTTTCTGAATCTGTTGAGTCTTTGCGATTTGCGGTTCTTGCCCGAAAGTCATTAAAATTATCAAATGGATATTCAATATAAAACAGACACGCTGACAGTTCCGCCGCCGAAACCGCGCGGAAGCGACATTTTTTATCCAGATTCCGACGGAGAACCAATGGCTGAAACAGACTTACACGCAAATTTATTGATGAATTTGCGAATGAATTTAGACATTTTTTTTGCCGAACGAGAAGATGTTTATGTTTCAGGAAATCTAATGTTTTATTACGTCGAAGGAGATCCGACGCAGGTTATTTCGCCGGACGTTATGGTTTGTTTCGGCATTCCGAAAGGCAACCGCACGAGTTATAAAACTTGGGAAGAAAAAGACGTTGTGCCGTCGGTAGTGATTGAGCTTTCTTCACGCGGAACGTGGCGCAAAGACTTTATGGAAAAAAAGACTTTGTATGAAGTTCTGGGTGTTAAAGAATACTATATTTTCAATCCGCTTGAGCCGAAAACCGCGCCCGCGTTCACGGCTTATGAGTTGAAAAACGGCGAATTTACAGCCGTCAAAATCGAAAACAACTGCATAAAAAGCGAAATTTTGGGTTTGGATTTAATCGTCGAAGGTAAAAATTTGCGGCTTTTCGATCCCGCAACTAATCAATTTTTGAAAACCGCCGAAGAACTTGCCGAAACAGTCGGCGAACTTTCTGAAACAGTTGGCGAACTTTCAACCGAAAACGATTTTTTGAAAGCCGAAAATGAAAGATTGAAAAAACTTTTGGAAAAACAATAAAAATTTATGAGTGTAGATATTGTCTTAAAAGAAACAAAACCGAGTATGGAAGCGGTCATCGACGATTTGCAGCGCAAATTGGCAAACGTCCGCACGGGACGTGCCAGCGTTGGAATTCTCGACGCGGTAACAGTTGATTATTACGGTGTTTCAACGCCGCTTAATCAGATGGCTTCGATTGCCGTTCCCGAACCGCAAATGCTGACCGTTCAGCCGTGGGACGCAACGCAGATCGGCGCGATTGAAAAAGCGATAAATGTGGCGAATCTCGGTCTGAATCCGTCAAACGACGGGAAAATTATACGTCTTTCAGTTCCGGCGATGAACGAAGAACGCCGTCGGGAGTTTGCTAAACAAGTCGGTGAAATTGCCGAAGAACATAAGATTGCCATTCGCGCCGTTCGCCATAGTTCAAACGATATGATGAAAGAAATGGCGAAGGATAAGGAAATCTCTGAAGACGAAGAGCATCGCGGAATAGACGAAGTTCAAAAGCTGACTAATAATTATACGGGAAAAATTGACGAACTCGCCAAAAATAAAGAACAGGAAATTATGAGTGTTTAATAATCGTAACTGATTCAAAATCGAAAGCATAAAAGAATTTTCACGGCTCTTTTGTGCTTTTTGAATTGTTTTCGACGGATAATTTTTATATTTATCGTTCTAAAATATACGATGAAAATTTATAAAAAATTTAAGACTGTCTTCAAAATAATTTTGTGTTCAGTTTTTACGTTTGGAGTAATTTGTCAAGATAATTCTGTCTTGGCGCAAATCTATGCAGTTAAAACAAAAAATTTCCGTAAAGTTGTTGAAAAGAAAATTGCGGTTATAAATAGGAGTTTGACGTTTGACGAAAAAAACACAAAAGCGCAAATTTCGCTTCAGGATATTTGCCCGATTGATACTGATTCGGTTGCGAGGCGCATATTTATTGAGTACGGCGCAATTTTCGTCGCCGATAGCCGCGTTTATTTTCCGACGAGATGTATCTTTGAAAATCAAAACGACATAGAAAATTATCAAAACAACGCGGTTTCCGAAACGATTATTATCGGCGGAATTTCGATAACCTTGCAAAAGCCAGCGATGGAAGCACTTTTGGAAGCGCGAAAAGAAGCGGCGGAATCGAATTTGCAAATCACGCCGCGCGGCGGTTCGACTGCCGGAAAGCGTTCTTACGATGATACGGCACGGTTTTGGAGTTCGCGGTTTAATCCCGCGTTGGACTATTGGTCGGCAAAAGGGAAACTTTCACGTCAGGAAGTTTTTGAAGTTAAAAAGTTGCCGATTTATCAGCAAATCAAACAAGTTTTAGCTTGGGAAAATGAAGGCTTATACTTCAATACAAACTTTTCCAAATCAATACTTTATTCGGTTGCCGCGCCCGGCGCATCACAGCATATTTTTATGCTGGCGTTAGACGTTCAGCAATTTGATGATTTGAGAGTTAGAAATATTCTTGCCAAACACGGTTGGTTTCAGACCGTGAAAAGCGATCTTCCGCATTTTACATATCTGGGCGTTGAAGAAAAAAAAATGCCGCAAATTGGATTAAAACTTTTTTTGATTGAAGGACATAGATTTTGGCTGACCGATTACTAAAAAAAGCCGCTTACTATTTTCGACGAAAATAATAAGCGGCAGCAATTTGTTGAACAAAAACCTATTTTTGACTCATATCAACTGGCTTCGGATAACCTTTTCCTTTGAGTTCGGCAAGCTCAAAAGAAACTTCTTTCTTGCCTTTAATAATTCGTGTAACTTCACCGTCATCTTTTTTTGAATCCTTATTTTTGGCATTTTCATTGTCCGATTTAGAATTCATATTTGAATTTCCGGTGTTTGAATTATCATTAGGTTCGGAAACCGACTCGCCTTTGGCGTTATAAGCCATTTGTTTCAAACCTTTTAGAATATTATCGCGGTCTTTCTCGCTCAGACTGTCAAAGGAAACTCCGTATTTTTCTAAAACCTTGCGAAGATTTTCTTCGGTATTTGTTCCGCGTTCATAAACATCACGGTAAATGTTGAGTTTTCCGTCTTCGACAACTATCGTTTCATAACGCAGTTCGACGGGAATTGATTTTTCAAGACTGACGTTTTTGGTTTCGGTCTTTTGTTTTTCGTAATCTAAAATTTCTTTTTGAGTTAAATCAATGCCCGACATTTTTGCCAAATTCAGCGCAAAATCCTGAATTTGCGAATTGGTTAAACCGACGCAGCCGTGCGAAGCGAATCCGCCGAGTTTGGCTGCCGATTTTCCGCCGTGAATCAATGAAGGCAGACCGATTGGAATTTTAATCGGACCTAAAGGATTGTCTTTGCTTCCGGCTTCGATGGTTTTGCCGGCTTCGACTTTGCCTTTGACCCAAGGTTCGTCCGGCGGTGTCCACGTCGGATTGAAAATAATTGTTTTCGCCTGCCGCATACCGCTCGGCAGTGGAAATTCAGGATAACCGATGCCGATTTTATAGCTTTTCGTCAATTTCCCGTCTTGAAATAAATCCATTCGATATGCCGGAGCGTTGACGACAATTCGCGTATCAGTCGGAATGCCGTTGACTTCCGAAGAATTATTAACGGCGGAGTTGTTTGCTTCATCACCGCCGCCCGACCAACGCTGCTGAACAAAATCGAAAAGTTTGGCGGCTTTTTCATCGCCCACAATCTCTCTGATTTGAGTTCCGGCGCGTTCCGTCGCCGCGCGTGTTGATCTCGAATCATTTTCTGATTCGTCGCCGCTCAAATTCTTAACCGCATCGCGGGCGGTCTTCTTGATTTTGTCAATTTCTTCATCACTCAATTGAACCTTTGATTTCAAATCATCGGCAAAATTTTCGTCGGCAAACATCGCATCAAGAACCGGCAAAGTTACCGGCATTTTCATATCCGATTCTTTGTTTTTTTCAACAGCGACGGTTGATGTATTAGAATTTACAAGAGCGGAATTAACATTGACGTTGACGTTAGCGTTGGATGTTTCCGGTGGAACACAGCCAAAAGTGAACAGCGTTAACGCGGTTAAAATAGATATTAAAATTGATTTTTTCACACACCTTTTTTCACATTTTAGTTTCATAATTTCATTCTCCTTTGATATTTTTGAACTAATTTAATACGTTTGAGAAGTCGCAAGCCGGTT
>JBDTSO010000289.1:0-4520 GCA_039931085.1 Acidobacteriota bacterium
GATAACTTCTCCGCGAGGAATCAATGCGACAATCCGCTTGGTATTCGGCGCGTTTGACAAAGTTTTTTCGCCGCCGGATTTATAATTTTTCGGCGGCAAATCGGCTACTTTTTGTCTTTGAATTATGTTCTTTTCTAATTGCATTTCTAAATCTCGTTAATCGGAAATTTCGGCAAATTGTTTTTATTTTGCGTAAAATCTTCGATTGCGCGGGCGATTCGCTCGCCGCATTTGCCGTCCAAAAAGCCGCAGACATATTCGGCAATCCAACGACGTTTGGCTTTGTGCAGCGTCGGATTTTTCAGATAAGTTTTAACCGCTTTAATCTTTTCTTCCGGATTATTGACAAGCCAAACGCCGCCCGATTCCGCGATAGGTTTGAAATGTGTCCAGAGATGATTGATGTCCTTAACCAATTCTTGATTCGGCTGTCCCGGTTCGGGATCATAGTCGAGATTGACAATAGGACGGTCAAAAATTGCCGCGTCAACGGCGACGGTTGAAGAAAGATTGACAACTACGTCGGCGTGCCGAAATGTATTGACCCATTCGCTGATCTGACTTTCATCCTGAAAACGGTCAGCCAACGGAATTCCGGCGTTTCCGGTTTTTTGCACGACGACATTCGCCCCAAAACCCCGCAAAGTTTCCGCTTCTATTCCATTATCGAATTGCGGATGCGGTCTGACAACCAACTGCACATCGCCGAGTTCGCCTTTGACAACTTTTTCCGCCATAAAAATCGCTCCGTAATGTTCCCGAATCAAATTCGGAGAGCCGAGAGCATAAACTATAATCGGTTTGCGATGATCCAAACCTTGCAAAGCGCAGAATTCTTCGCGTGTCTGACGAAAACGCTTCTGGAAAAAAACATCGAATTGCGCCGCGCCGACGACATAAACAGGCGATTTCCGGCTTTTGGGATAAAACTGATGTAATTCCTTTTTCATCTGCTCAGACCAAACCAGATAACCGTCATAATTAAAAACCATACGGTTTTTGGTGGAAATATTATCCCACGAATGAATCATCGCCAGCGTCGGAATTCCCAGATTTTTTGCCGTCGCCACGAGTGCCGGTTCTTCAAAACGATTCGGTCCCGTTGCAATCATAACAGCCGGCGGATTATCTTTTAGACGCTGAACTGCTTCGACACTTCGTTCATAAGTCGGCAGCCATTCACTCAGCCAATTTTCCAGATGCTTTTCCGCACCGATTGTTGCGATGGCTCGCGCCGGTAATTTTAGTGCGCGAATGTGGGCTTTTTGATTTTTGTCCCTAATGTGCTTCATCATACTGAAGCGGCTCGGCGGACGTAATTTGAAATCCCATGCAAACTCATTTAATCGGCGCAAATAATTGTAAGGAAACTCTTTAAACGGTTCGACTTTCGGAAATTCTTCAACGGTTGCCGGAGCAGCATCCCAAAAAGCACGATACTTTTCCGTTCGTGCGGATGTTGCCCAAACTTTGACTTGAGAAGTTTTGCTCAAAATATTCAAACACTCCGTGTAAAGCAGTTTTCTATCGTCGAGCAATGCCGACGATAAAAACAAAACGGTATCCGAATTGTTTCCATTGCTTTTGGAAACCGTCGTATCGTTTGTTTTATGAGTTTTTTGCTGCAAATTGTTTGTTACCGTCATTTTCTTTTGTAATCGAATTGCTTCCGTTTCCCGCCGCTTTGTTCATAACTGCCTGATGAATATTAGTAGCCCCGGAAATTACTAACTCGTGTCCCCGATATGTTTCGGGAAGGTCTGTAAAATAAAATCTTTCTATCAGCCGCAAAAGCTCTTTGAGCGGAAGCGTAAAAAATAACTCGACATATTTCGGTTCGGTAAAATTGAAGAAACGAGTGTTCCACGCCGCCATTCCCATCGCCAGATGATCGTAGCGTTTGCTGAGTTCATTTTGAGAAGCATAATATTCGAGCAACTTTCTTTTTTCTTCCGCCACCGAAGTAATATCAACATAGCCGTTCGGAAAAAGCGTATTGTGAACCTGATAACCCCAAACCTCAAAATCCGGCAGAGGTTTTCGTTCATTCATCAGCCAGAGAAGATGATTGATCAGCCGATGTTTCGGCGGAGAATCCAAAACCCAGGGCATCAATACAACTTGCGGCTTGACGCTGTGAATAATATCGGAAAACTGATCGAGGTCTTTTAACGAAGGGTTCGGTTCGGCATTATAAATAGAAAGTTGATGCACCGTCGCCCCGAATTCCGCGCAAACTTTCCGCCCTTCTTTTTGACGAATTTCCACGATATTATCCGGCAGCGAGGTATTTTTGTCTTCTTTTGAAGTTCCGTCCGTAGCGAAAATTACATCTATTTTTACGCCCATCTCCGCCGCCAGCAAAAGCGTGCCGCCCGCGCCGATTGTTTCGTCGTCCTGATGCGGAGCGATGACCAAAATTGATTTGATTTTTTCTAAAGGCAGCGGGAGAGGTTTTAATTCTTTAACAAAAAATTCCGTTTCCAAAACGCGAAGTGCCAGATCAATATCCGAAATCGAATCCCACTTTCGGACCAGGAAGCGGTAAGGTCCGCTTTTGGATCGAAGTGTG
This sequence comes from Acidobacteriota bacterium, assembly GCA_039931085.1. Taxonomy (GTDB): domain Bacteria; phylum Acidobacteriota; class Blastocatellia; order Pyrinomonadales; family Pyrinomonadaceae. The sequence continues at coordinate 2,573 of JBDTSO010000289.1, forward strand.
TTTATCTCGCGCAGCAAAAACCGCATTTTACGAAAAATTTGATTCATTTATTTTTTCCATTCGGGAATTTCTTGTCCCAAAAATGCTTCTAAAGATTCGATGTGCGGCGCGTAAAGTTCGGTCAGATGCTTCTTTACATCATCCGGCATTTTAATACTGCTCGCCGGTTTCCGAAAAATTGACTGCGTATTTTTTCGCAGTTTGCGACGGCTTTCCGATTCTTTCGTAACTCTGACAATTACCGCTTCCGTCGCTCGCTCGTAAAGTTTCGCAATCGGTCTGACGGCACTTGTCTGCGACCATTCACGCGGCAGCATCGTCCAATTTTCATTGCTCGACGTTCCTGCCAGTTCAAGACCGAGATTTTCATCAACGCCGATAAATTTATAAATATCACTCAGCATTTTTTCGGAATTTGAACGGCTTTGTTCTAAAATAGTTACCAAAACCCTTGACGGATCAATATGCCGGAAAAACGCTTCGAGACTTTCTTTGTAAAAACCACGCGCCGTGTATGAAAGATGCAGCCGCGCATACGCGCTTTTTTGCGAACGCTCTTTTTCCGCCGCAATCGCCTTCTTAAAACTCAATACTTCACGCCCTTTACCGACTTCATTCCAATAATGCGACCACGCTCTCGTAACCGGATTGCGAAGTATAAAAATAAACCGCGCATCGGGAAGATATTCGGCAATCCGCGCGTGAGCGGGTTTCCAAAAAAGCAAATCCGCGCCCTTATGTCCGACTGCCCGATAATCGCCGTCGTGTTCAAACAATTTCGCGTAATTTTCGAGGCTGTGGGTTTGCTCCCATTCGCCGGGTTCAACTTCTCCGTCACGCCATTTGCGGGATTCGGTTAATTTGTCGGAAATGAAATAATTCATATCTGTAACCGAGTGCAGATAAACGTCGGGATGATTTTGCATCCAGCGATAGAGCGATGTTGTCCCGCTTTTTTTCTCTCCCGCAATTAGAAAATTCGGCAGCTTTCCGTCAAAACTCATAACTTTCTGTCAGCAGATTACTTTTGCCCACTTATAAAAATAACGCTGAAATTTGTTTTTTACTCAATTTCGCCGTATCGAGATTTTTTGGATAACTCAAAAGCCGTTTTGACTGGGAAGCGGGCGAAGTGAACATACAGGTGAACATTAATCTGTCGCCGGTTCTGGCTTCTCCGCCTTTATGATAGCCGCGTGTGTCGGCGAAAATAATCGTTCCTTTTTTTCCGGTGGCTCTCAGCCAATTTTCTTTCGGAATCGCGGCAGCCATCTGTTCATCCGTCGTGCGCCGCACGCCGCCTTCGATAAAATATTCGGGTTGACAGTTACGCTTCGAGCCTCGGCGATGCGTTCCGTGCGCGTAAGTAAAAGGTCCTGCTCCTTCATCTACATCATTTAAATATAGAAACAATTTCAGAATATACTGATCTTCGCGGTCAAAATGCCAAAGCTGTGATTCTCTCGCTTCCGATTGTGTGGCGAAAGTCTGCCAAACATTGTAATAGCGCAGTTTAACGAGCATTCCGAAATAAGCGTTGGCAATATTCAAAAAAGTATCCTGAAGTGCAAACCGCGCATAAATGCTTTCGGGATCAAACACTAATTCACTGCCCAGCAATTCGACATTAAATGTTTTTTCGCCGATGGCTTCGGTATCATTTGCCTTTATTTTCATTTGCCGAAGTTCATCCTGACGAGCCTCCAACATTTTTTCCACCGAAGATTCCAGTTCGGGAAAATACTCTATTTCATCAGCGAATTCATCCACCGATGAAACGGCGATGCCGTCACGAAGCAGTGTTTTAATCAGTTTTCCGGCTGCTTTGTCGGATTTAGTCGAAGAACTCAACTTATAATTAAGCGAAGGCAGAAAATTAAAACCGTATCGCCACACGATTTCCGTATGCCGTCCTTTATTTGCAAGATTTCTGACAAGTTGTTTCATA
>JBDTSO010000290.1:0-4511 GCA_039931085.1 Acidobacteriota bacterium
TGGCGTTCCGCCGTGTTCAACCCAGGCGAGCATAATTCCTTGTCCCGAATCAATAAATGACAATTTACAATTCCCGTTTTCTGAAACCGTCGCCAAAATTTCATTTATTGCCTTGGTCGCTTTGACCAGTTCGGCAGTGTGAAAATCCGATTCCTCGGCTTCCAATAATTTTGCCAAATTACAGCCTCCGCTGCCTGAAACACAAATGAGAGGATGGAGTTTCGGATGCCCGATCCATTTGCATTGGCTTCCTTTTCCATCACACACTGGTTCACTTACTTTTTCGTTTTCCATATTTTTTCTCCTTTCTTAATCTATATCCGACTAATCTGCCAAAACAGAAAGTCGAGTCATTTCCGTGGGAACATTGAATTTTCGACGGGAAAATCCATCAAATTATCTAAAATTGCTGATCATTACCACATCGGTAGATTCATTTCCCCGTGACACAACTAAATTTTTACCGTCACGGGTAAAATCAAATGCGTGTATTTGCCCTGATTCAATGAATGTCAACTGTTTCGGCGGACTGCCGTCAAGCGGTTGACTCCAGAGATTTGAAACACGGTTTTTACTTTCCAGATAGATAAATGCTTTGCCGTCAGATGACCAGCGAAATATGCTCGATTTGGCGACTGCCGGAAAATCGTGCGTTGCCAGAGGCGTTCCGCCTTCGATTGGAAATATCGCAATTTTTTGAGAACTTTCCGGCATTGATTCGCCGAATTTGCAGGCAATAAACTTGCCGTCCGGCGAAACATACGGACGGCGGGTGTCCGTTTCGGTTAATTGAATCGGCTTTCCGCCGTCAATGCTTACCTTCCAGATCGTCGTCGTTTTATCGGCGTTTATGCGTTCATAAACGATCCACTTGCCGTCGGGCGTGAAACTCGGACTTACTTCTACATCCGTCGTGCCGGTCAGAGCGACCGCGTTTCCGCCGTCAATATCCATCCGCCAAATATCGAGATTTCCCGCCCGCGTCGAGTTAAAGACAATATACCGTCCGTCCGGCGAAACCACCGGAGCATAATTCAGAGCCTGATCGTCGGTCAACTGTTTTTGTTCGCTTCCGTTCGCGTCGGCGATCCAAAGATCGGTCGTGCCGTTCGGTCTGACCGTATAAATGATTTTCCCGTCGGGAGTCCACGCAACGCCGGACGCTCCTTCATCTTTTCCCTGTTCAAAAGTGATCTGTCCGGCGGTTTGCGGATTGCCGGTTGATGAAACCCAGAGATTAAAAATATTCTCGTTTTTGATTGTCACCAAAGAGTCGTTTTTCAACATTAACCCGACATCGGCATAAGTGCTGAAATCGTTAGTGATTCTGTCCGTCTTTCCGTCAGGATATGAAATCTTCCAAATCTGCGAAAACCTTGTTTCAAGATCACGCCCGCTGATGATGATTCCGCTTCCGTCCGGCAGCCAATTCAAACTGAGAATGATTTGCCAGTCGGTCATCATAAACCGTTTCGCCGTGCCGTCTCTGACGGAAATTTCCGATAAGAACTCAATATCGTTTCCTGTTAAAAAAACAGAAGTCATAATCGTTTCGCCGTTCGGATTCCACGCAACATGTTTCCAATTTTCCTGCGGCAGAGATTTCGCCAGAATCCTTTCCGAACCGCCTTTAACGTCCGCCAGCATCAGTAAATTTTGCGAACGCACGAACGCGATAGTTTTCCCGTCGGGCGAGAATGTAACTTTTCCGTCAACATTTTCGAGGACTTTTCGCGGACTGCCGCCGATTACGGGAATGTCATACAAAGTTCCCGCTCCGTCTTTCCAAAGCGTGTAATAAATATCGTTGCCGTCGGGCGTAAATGCCAAACCCGCATAATTTATCTTCGTCGGAGGAATTCTTTCGACGGCGGTTGAAGCCGCAACTTGCCGCACCATCAGAGTTTCCATTTCTTCATTTTGCAAGACATAGACAACAAATTTCCCGTCCGGCGAAACCGCGACTTCATTTGCCGCCGTTCCGTTGTATGTCAGTTTTGCCAATTTCATTTTTTGAAAAGAATCCGCAGGTTCGATGAATAAATTCGATTTTGAAACCGCGATTCCCGCAATGACAAGAAGCGCAACAAACGTGACTCCGATTATTGATGCAAAAACGGGAAACTCTCTCGCTTTACCGATGGTTTGACTAAAAAACGAATCGGATTTGCCCGGATAGACAGACGGATCTTTGGCAGTGGTGTGAACAAAATCTAAATTTGTATTTTTATCGAAATCAACATTGTCGGTGATTCGATAATTGTGCGGAACGGCTTCCTCCTCGTTTTCGATTTTGCGTCTGTAATTCTTTAGCTCGATTAAAATTTCGTCAATCTTTTGCGGGCGTTCAGTTTGTTTTTTCCGAAAGGTTTTAAGAATAACATTTTCGAGCGTCGGCGAAATATCGGGAATAAAATGCTTCAACGGCAGCGGTTCGGATTTTAGAATCGAGGCGATAACGTCCGATGTCGTTTCGCCCTGAAACGGCAGATTATTTGTCAGCATTTGATAAAACAAAACGCCGAAACTCCAAATATCGGTTCGTGTATCAACCGCCAAACCGCGTGCTTGTTCGGGCGACATAAAATGCGGCGTTCCCATAATCATTCCGCGAACGGTCAAGATTCTGGCTCGCGTATTTGCTTCCGCGTCAATCGCCGTCGAATCGTATTTCGCCAGACCAAAATCCAAAACTTTAACGATTTCGTCGTGGCGAATCATCACATTATCCGGTTTGATGTCGCGGTGAATTATCCCGACTTTGTGTGCCGCCGCAAGTGCCGAAGCAATTTGAATTGCAATGTCGAGAAGCTCGCCGAGTGTCTGTTTGCTCTCCGCCAAATGTTCTTTGAGCGTAATGCCGTCAATAAACTCGGTAACGATAAACGGACGGTTTTCAAACTCGCCGATTTCATAAACGGTGATGATATTCGGATGATTTAACGCCGAAGAAGATTTTGCTTCAAAGAAAAAACGGTTTAGATTGTTTTTTTCCTCGACAAACTTTTCATCCATAAACTTGACGGCAGCTTTGCGGTCGAGCTTTGTGTCTTCGGCAAGAAAAACTTCGCCCATTCCGCCTTTGCCGAGAAGTTTTATGATTTTATAATGCCCGATTGTTTTGCCGATGATGTCGGTTTGTGCAGCTTGTTCGGCAAACATCTCGGCGACGAGCGATTCGGGCGGCGTTTCGAGAAAATCTTCGGAACTGTTTTCAAACGAGAGCAGAGATTCGACTTCGCGGCGCAAGTCGGCATCTGCGCCGCAATGGTTTTTGATAAAAGATTCACGCATCGCGGGCGCAATTTCCAAAACCGCGTGATAGATTTCTTCAACTTTTTTTAGTTTTTCGACACTCATAGCAATAAAAAGTTAAAAACTTCAGAAGCAGTTTTAAAAAAAACTCCTTAAATAATTGCTTCTAACTCTGAAAACGCTATTCGGTGTGAAATAGTGTCAAATTATTTTTTTATTTTTCACTCGGCGGCTGACAATTCCCTTAAAAGCCACGTTTTGGAAAAACTCCAATCGCGTTTGACGGTTTCGGGCGAAACTTTCAAGACTTCGGCGATTTCTTCAACCGTCAGACCGCCGAAAAACTTCATTTCGACGACGCGGCTTTTACGTTCGTCCAGTAACGCGAGTTGGTTCAGCGCATCATCAAGCGCGACGATTTCTTCCGAGCGTTCGCCTGAAATTACCATCTCGTCGGCAAGTGATATACGTTTCTGCCAGCCGCCGCGTTTTTCTCGGTGTTTTGAACGCGCGTAATCAACCAGAATATGTCGCATCGCTTTTGCCGCCACGCCGAAAAAGTGGGCGCGATTTTGCCAATTTTGCCCGTCTTGCTTGCCGAGTTTTAGATACGCTTCGTGAATTAATTCGGTGGTTTGAAAGCTATTTCCGGCAGGCTGGCGGCGCATAAACCGTCGCGCCATCCGCCGCAATTCGTCATAAACCAGCGGCATTAATTGTTCAAGCGCATATTCATCTCCTTTGCTCCAATCAATCAGCAAAAGCGTAATTTGTTGCGAACTGTCGTCTGTCATAAATTTACAGGGATTTCTCGACTGATTATAAATCAAAAATATAGAAACAAATAATGTTCAAACTCAAAAAGATGTATTTCTGAAACTCATTTTCCTTGCTAAAAACGAATGTCGAACAAAATTTGTAAAAACATTTTCCGGGCAATGACACTTTTTTCTCAACAACGTCGTTTAGCCGAATAGAAGGACAAGTGAAATTTAATTTTTCGGTTTATCAAAAAAATTTAAATCGGGAGAGTCTCAGTCGTCTTTCAGTAAATAAACACAGGAGAAAAATTATGAAAAACAGAAATCGCATATTAACAGTTTTGCTTACAGTTTTAATTTTAACTCTAAGCATCGTCGTCGTGGCACAGGTTAGTCGTCCGTATCGTAACGGAACGGTTTGGGACATCGGATTTATCCAGATGAAACCGGGAATGGAAACGGCTTATCTAAACTATATCGCGGGCGATTGGAAAC
>JBDTSO010000291.1:0-4482 GCA_039931085.1 Acidobacteriota bacterium
CCGTCTTTTTTAACTTTGTATAAAATTTATTCCGGTTTCGTAAATTATTGTATAATAAAATTTCGGACAGAATTTTTCACATATTTTTCATCATACAAACGTATTTTTTAAGGAGAAAAGATGAACACAACTTTTGAAAGCACTTATGGAAATTATTCGGCGGCAGAGGCGTTACCGGCGGAACGCGCAAGTTTTATCCGCAAAACTTACGCGCATCTGGCTGGTGCGATTTTGATTTTCACGCTGATGGAAGCATATTTGATACATTCCGGCGCGGGTTTGGCGATTGCTCAAACGATGCTCGGCGGCAGAATGTCTTGGCTTATCGTGTTGGCGGCGTTTATGGGGGTTTCGATGCTCGCTCAATGGTGGGCGAATTCTCAAACTTCTAAAGCGATGCAGTATATGGGTTTGGCTCTTTACATCGTGGCGGAAGTGATTATTTTTCTGCCGCTGATGTTTATGGCGGCAGCTTATTCCGACGGTTACGAGATTTTCGCCAAAGCCGGATTGGTTACGGGCGGATTATTTCTCGGTCTAACGGCGGTTGTTTTTTTAACGCGCAAAGATTTTTCGTTTTTAGGTCCGATTCTGGCAATCGGCGGTTTTGTCGCTCTCGGCTTGATTGCTGCCAGCCTTTTGTTCGGATTTTCTTTAGGAAGCGTCTTTTCATTTGTAATGGTCGCCTTTGCGGGCGGCGCGATTCTTTATCAAACTTCCGGCATTTTGCATCAATACAAACCTAATCAGCACGTCGCCGCTTCGCTCGCTTTGTTTGCCAGCGTCGCGCTTTTGTTCTGGTATATTATCCGAATCTTTATGGGTTCGAGGAACTAAATTTTTTCAGTCAAATTATTTTTTTTAAGCAGAACGACTCTTCGCTAGTAGTTCTGCTTATTTTTTTGTTTTGATGTTTAATGTTTACGTTTTTGACATCAATTCAGACGATTGATTACTCTGATACTTGCAGTAACTAAATTTCAAGGAGGGTTTTCATTATGAATGAAAATTTAAATAAAAAAACAAATTCAACCGAAGCACAGCAACATTCGGAAGGTTCGATTGCGTTGGCAATCGAAGAACAAACAGCCAAAATTCCGTCCGACGTTTTTTTGTGGGCGGCAATCGGTTCTATCGGAACTTCTTTAATTCTCCAAATGTCGGGTAAAAAGGACGAAGCGCGTTTTGTCGGTCAATGGGTTTCACCGTTTTTGTTGCTCGGAGTTTATAATAAGCTGGTTAAAATTGCCGGTTCTGATCGTATAAACCGTTCATAAACGGGTAAATTTTGTTTTTCAGGAGTAATTATCAATCACTGGTAATTACTCCTTTTTTACTTACAGCTTTTGTTTTAACTTTATGGTTTTATCAATGTGCCGTTAGCTTTTATTAAAAAGCAGTTGTATTCTGTTGAGAGAAATTTGATAAATAGAGGTTGAAAAATGAAAAAAACTTTTCTTTGCGCGTTTTTACTGATGCTTTTCACAATATTTGCAAACGCTCAGCAAGCGCCAAAGCCGCCGCAAACAAATTTGAAAGTCGGCGATGTCGCGCCCGATTTTTCTTTGACTGACACGGACGGCAACGCTGTCAAACTAAGTGATTTCAAAGGCAAAAAATCCGTCGTGCTGGCATTTTATGTATTGGCATTTACCGGCGGCTGAACGAAAGAACTTCAGGCATATCAGGCTGATATTGCCAAATTTGACGCAAACGAAACGCAGGTTCTCGGAATCAGTATGGACAGTTTCGCCGCCAATAAGCGTTTCGCGCAGGATATCGGCGTAAAATTTCCACTTTTGAGCGATTGGAAGCGTAAGACAAGTAAAGATTATGGTCTTTACAACGAAGAATCAGGTTACGGAAATCGCGCAACATTTGTTATTGACAAAAATGGAATTGTTCAGCACGTGGAAGTCGGACGCACGGCGATTGATCCGACGGGCGCGTATCAAGTATGCGATTTGCTGCAAAAGAGAAAGGAAATGAAAAAACCGTAAATCGGTAAATTATTGCTTTACAAGATGCTTCCTGCCTTTTTGTGCGGGAAGCATTTTTATTTTTCTCGAAAATTGTTAATTTAGATTTTATGGACAAGGGTTTTACAAATATCAAAACTTCCTCAAGAAATTCCGCCTCAAAACTGCCCAACACATTTCGCGCCTTAAAACACAAAAATTTTCGGCTGTTTTTCAGCGGACAATTCGTTTCATTAGTCGGAACGTGGATGCAGTCCGTCGCGCAAAGCTGGCTGGTTTATCGTCTAACAGGTTCAGTTGTTCTGCTAGGATTGATTGGATTCGCCTCACAAATTCCGGTTTTTCTGCTCGCACCGATTGGCGGATTGGTCGCAGACCAATTTAATCGCCGGCGCATTTTGATAATCACACAGTCGGCAGCGATGTTTTTTGCATTCATTCTGGCAATTTTGACTTTAACCGAAACGATTCAGGTCTGGCATTTATTCGTAATCGCCGCTAGTTTCGGCATCGCCAATGCTTTTGATATTCCAACCAGACAAGCGTTTGCAGTTGATATGGTCGGCAAAGAGGACTTGATAAACGCAATCGCATTAAATTCTTCGATGTTTAATGGCGCGCGAATCATCGGACCGGCAATCGCCGGACTCCTAGTTGCCGCAGTCGGCGAAGGCTGGTGTTTTTTCGGCAACGCAGTCAGTTATATTGCCGTTATCGCCGGACTTTTATTGATGAAGATTGATATTCGAATTCGCCCGAAGGTTGGTTCGGCAATTTCAAATATTAAAGAAGGTTTCAGCTTCGTTTTAAAGACCAAACCAATTCGCGCTCTGCTTTTACTGCTCGGTTTAGTCAGTTTGATGGGAATGCCGTATGCGGTTTTGATGCCGATTTTCGCCGATAAAATTTTAGGCGGAAATTCCAGTACGCTCGGCTATTTGATGGGAGCGTCGGGAATGGGAGCATTGATCGCCGCGCTTGTTTTAGCTTCGCGCAAAGAAGTTTTCGGACTCGGACGTTGGGTTGCTTTCGCTTCCGGCGGACTCGGTTTGAGCTTGATTTTGTTTTCTTTTTCCAACGTTTTTTGGCTTTCGATGCTGCTTTTAATTCCCGTCGGCTTTACGATGATGACGCAGATGTCTTCGTCAAATACGCTGATTCAAGCGATGGTGCCGGACGAACTGCGCGGGCGCGTGATGAGCGTTTATTCGATGATGTTTATGGGAATGGCTCCGCTCGGCGCGTTAATGGCAGGGTCGCTCGCCGGAATTCTCGGTGCGCAATACACGGTCGCGCTCGGCGGCGCGGCATGTATTATCGGTTCGATTTTATTCAGTCTGCGGCTGCCAATGTTAAGCGAAGAAGGCAGAAAACTTATTGTTTCAATGCAGATGACGGCGGGCGTTCCCGCTTCAAAAGCAAGTTTCCAGCCGCCGCCGCTGACCGCTGAGTAATTGATAGTTGATAATTGATAATTTTAAAATTCATTAGATGTGTAAATTTTTAAATTGTCCATAGCCGGTTGCAGCTTTAAAAATTTTCAATTATCAATTATCAACTATTTTAAGATTCCTGCATTCCGCCGAGCCAGCGCGGATTTTTCGCCGTGCCGTCAAAGCGCATATCGGTTTTGAACTTTTCAAATTTGCCCGTTTCTGCCGCTTGTTTAGTTTTTGCCAGCAACGCCGCGATTTCACTTTGACTCATCGGCTTAAAGGTCTTTGCCGCTTGAAACGCTTGATCGAGAATGTCCATTTTTTCGATTCCGGTGATTACAACGTCCGTCGGCAAAGTCAGCGAATAATGAAGTGCTTCAATCGGCATCACGGTTTTACTTTGCAAAATAAAATCATCGCCGAAGGTTTTCATTCCGAGAACGCCGATTTTTTCTTTGACGAGAACGGGCAGAACATTTTTTTGAAACGAACGAAAATGCGCGTCCATCACGTTTATTGGCATCTGCACCGTGTCAAACTTAAAATTATGCGCGGCGGCAGTTTCGAGCATCCGCAGATGAACGGATGGGTCTTTGTGTCCAGTAAATCCGACGAAACGGACTTTTCCGGCTTTTTTCGCGTCCATCATCGCTTCAAACGCGCCGCCGTCGGCAAAGATTCTATCCGGGTCTTCAAGCCGGATGATTTCGTGAAACTGCATCAAATCAACGTGATCGGTTTGCAGACGAAGCAAGGACTCGTCAATCTGTTTGGCAGCAGTCTTCTTATCGCGCCCATCAATTTTTGACATCAAAAACACCTTTTTTCGATATCCGTCTTTTAACGCTTTGCCCATCCGAATTTCGCTCTCGCCGTTGTGATAATCCCAGCAGTTGTCCATAAACGTAATGCCGCGATCAACTCCCGTGCGGATCAATTTAGTGCTTTCGGCTTGGGTTTCAGGTTTGCCGATGTGAAATCCGCCCATTCCGATTGCCGAAACTTTTTCGCCCGTCGCGCCCAGAGTTCGATAAATCATTTCGCCTTCGAGAACGGTTTTCGGCGTT
>JBDTSO010000292.1:0-4455 GCA_039931085.1 Acidobacteriota bacterium
TATTATCCGAAACATTCGATTTTAGCGGAAGAATCGGGCGAAGCGTTGATTGACGGCGAAGTTGTTTGGAAATGGATCATTGACCCGCTCGACGGCACGACGAATTACGCGCACGGTTATCCGTGCTGGTGCGTTACGCTCGCGCTCGAACACAATGGCGAAATCGTCGTCGGCGTAACTTTCGACCCGACGCGCGACGAGCTTTTTGCAGCCGAAAAGAAAAACGGGGCAACTTTAAATGGCAGAGAAATTCGCGTGTCCGACACTGAAAAACTAAGCGATGCGCTGATTGTTACGGGTTTTCCCTATAATTTTAAGGAAAAAGAAAATTTTGCATCACATTTAAACAAATTTCTTTACTATTCACGCGGCGTGCGGCGCGACGGTTCGGCGGCAATTGATATGGCATACACCGCTTGCGGACGTTTCGACGGATTTTGGGAAGAAGGCTTAAATCCTTGGGACGTTGCCGCCGGAGTTTTGCTGATTGAAGAAGCCGGCGGGCGCGTTTCTTATTATGACGATTCAAAATTCAACATTTACGCGCCGCCGATTTGTGCCAGCAACGGCTTGATTCACCCGGAAATGCTTACGATTTTACAGTAGTTTAGGATTCAAGATTGAAATTTCGGCTTCCAATCTTGAATCTTAAATCTCGAATTCAAACTACCTGATAAAAGCATTCGGTACGGGTTTGTCAGTGCTTTCACCAAAATTTACGCCGGTGAAACCTGCCGTTGAACGCAATAAATACCACGCGCCGTTTGATGGACGAAACACCGCAACGTCGGATTTTGCGTCGCCGTCGTAATCCGCCGGAACGGGCTTGTCTTCCGCCGTTCCGAACTGAACCGCTGAAAATGAATCGCCGCTGCCGCTGTTTAAGCGATACCAAACGCCGTTTGACGGACGAAAAACCGCGATGTCCGTTTTACCGTCGCCGTCAAAATCCGCCGGAGTCGGAATATCGGTTGCGAAACCGAATTGAACCGCCCTAAACTTTTGAGAGCTTTGCTGTAGATACCAATTTCCGCCGCGATAAACGGCTAAATCGCCGATGCCGTCGCCATCAAAATCCCCGATTAGCGGTTTGTCGCCGTCTTGACCGAACTGCTGCGCGAAAAATTGGTTGAACAGACTTTGCATCATATACCAAGTGCCGTTTGACGGGCGGAAAACCGCAATGTCAGCGCGTCCGTCGCCGTCGTAATCGTTCGGCACTGGAACGTCTTCGCTCGCGCCGAATTGCACACCGTAAAATGTATTGTCGGAACTGCGAATAAGATACCAAGTGCCGTTTGACGGGCGATAAACGGCGATGTCGGTTATAGCATCGCCGTCATAATCGGCGGGAACGATTTTATCTTCCGCCTCTCCGAATTTTTGTCCGGCGGAGCTTCCGCTGCCGCTTAGCATTTCATACCAAGTGCCGTTTGACGGGCGATAAACGGCGATGTCGCTTTTGCCGTCGCCGTCGAAATCAAACTGCGCTCGATTGACGCGCGTAACGGCGACATCGTTTCCGTCGCCGCCGCGATAAGTGATCTTAAATGCGGTGGCAAGTGCGCCCGCTAAAACCGCGCCTTCGGGAGCGTTGAGAAAAGTTCCGTTGATCGCGTCAGTGCCGTCGTTTTTCAAAATCACGAATGTATCGCCGAGCGCGGTACGAAAATCATTAAACGGCAGCAGAAACAGTCGGGCGTTACCGAGCGTAACCGTTCCCGTTACATTGAGTTGATCGTAATCCGTTCCGGCGTTTGTGCCGGCGATTTTGCAGACGTAATTTCCGTTTGCCGTAAAAGTCAAATTATTATTGATATTCAAGATTCCGGTCGGCGAAGTCAGCGTTCCCGCGCTGATTACGCCCGAAGTTACATTAGTTGTGCCGACTGTTCCGGTTCCGCCGAATCCGCTAAGACCAAATTGCGTCCCGCCGAAAGGTTCGGCATTAATAGTCACGGCACTGTTCGGGATGTTCGCGTCAACGACGAAAATTCCGCCGTTGTGCGTTATCGCTCCGCTAAAACCGCCGGAGGTGATCAGCAGCACTCCGCCCAAACCGTTTTTGGTTAAACTGCCCGATCCAGCTATGACTCCGATGCCGAGAAGACCGTTTCCGTCAAAGGTCAACGGAAAATTGCCGACTGACAAAACGGCGATAATTGTTATCGAATCCTGCCCGGCGAAAAAAGTTTGCGCCGCACCCAAATTTATAACTGTATTTATAGCCTGAGTTCCGCTTTTCACCGTCAATCCGTTAGTCAAACGCAAGGGGTTTCCGCCGATTGTATAATCGCCGCCTTCAATGGTGATCGAGCGAAAGGTAGTCAGCAGAAAAAAATCGTTATTGTTGGAAAACTGCGCCGCCATCACTGGAAAAACCAAATCGTCATTGGCGGCAGGCGCAACATCGTTCGCCCAGTTCGCCGCCGTTGTCCAGTTGTTGTTCACGCCGCCGCCGTCCCACGTTTTGACGGCTGAAAAGACGTTCGACGCGCAAAATAATAATATAAATGTAAAGAATAAAAGGGAGCTTTTCATAAAAATTTTTGACCTCGAAATTTTTTCTTTTGATTGGAGAATCATTTAAATTTTACACAAAAACAAATAAAGAAACAATCAATTTTCAGGTGAATGTCATCTCGCTTTAGATAATTTTCCGCCTTGTGATAATCTTAGCAGTTAAATAATTTGTAACAGCCGATCAAAAATAATTATGTCCTGGTTTAGTCGAAACAAACCCAAAATAGAAGAACAAACAGCGGATGAAGAGCGAAAAGTAAAGACGGAAGGAATTTTCGTCAAATGTTTGGAATGTGAAAATCCACTTTACAAACGCGAACTAAAAGAATCTTTGCAGGTTTGCACACATTGCGATTATCATTTTCGATTTGATGCGCGAAGCCGTTTGAATACCTTATTTGACGAAGGCGAATATGAAAAATTGGACGAAGAAGTAACCAGCGGCGATCCGCTCGGATTTGTTGACACGAAACCATATATCGAACGCATCGAAGCGGCGAAAAAATCTTCCGGTTTGCCGGAAGCGATTGTTTCCGGCGAAGGAAAAGTCGGCGAACATCTTGTTTATGCGGGCGCGATGGCGATGGATTTTATCGGCGGTTCGATGGGTTCGGCAGTCGGCGAAAAAATAACGCGATTAATCGAAAGAGCGATTGAAAATCGCGGCGCAGTCATCATTTTTGCGGCTTCCGGCGGCGCACGAATGCAGGAAGGAACTTTATCTTTGATGCAGATGGCGAAAATTTCCGCCGCACTCGCCCGACTTCACGATGCGCGTCTGCCGTTTATTTCCGTGCTGACCGACCCGACAACCGGCGGCGTAACCGCGAGTTTTGCAATGCTTGGCGATGTAATTATCGCCGAGCCGAAAGCCTTGATCGGTTTTGCCGGACCTCGCGTGATCGAACAAACTATCAGGCAAAAATTGCCGAAAGGTTTTCAGCGTTCGGAATTTCTGCTCGAACACGGAATGGTTGATATGGTCGTTGACCGCCGCGAAATACGCGATGTAATTATTAGATTGCTTAACTTTATGATGAATGCGGAAATTAAATAGTGTGAATCAAGTAAAATTTATTCAACATTCTGCACTTGTTCGCGGATTTTTTCGATCTCGCTTTTTATCTCCAACGCCGCTTCTTTAACGAATAAATTATTGGTTTTCGACGCGATTGTATTGGCTTCGCGGTTTAATTCCTGAGTCAGAAAATCGAGCCGTTTGCCGACTTCCTTTTCTTCTTTCATAATCGCGCGAAATTGTTCGATGTGCGCTTTGAGCCGCGTGATTTCTTCGGCAATATCGCTTTTATCAGCCAAGTAAGCGACTTCCTGAGCCAGACGCGCCTGATCCAGTTCGATCTCCGATTCACTTTTTGACAGCAGTTTTTCGATGCGTTTATTCAATCGTTGCCGATATTCTTCCGCGACGTTTTCGCTTTCCGCTTCGATGTTCGGCAAATGATTTTCGATTGAAGAAAGCCGAAAATTTAACTCGTCCGCAGTTGCCTGACCTTCGACTTCGCGCATATTTTCGAGTTCGTCCAATGCCTTCAAACAAGCGTCTTCAACTCCATTAACAAAATCTGCACTTAAATCGTCGGCTTTCGTCTGCAAAGCGTTCGGCAAACGCGCGATGTAATTCATATCGGGTTCGCCGGTCAAGGAAAATTCTTCCTGCATCTGTTTCAACGCTGAAATATAACCCGCAATCAACGGGCGATTTAACTCATAAACGACATCGCTGGTGCGCTCGTGATTAACAAATATATCAATCCGCCCGCGCGACAGACGATTTTGAATGAGGCGTTTAAGATTTGCTTCGAGCGACTGCAACTCGCCCGCGAGCCGCAAATTCAAATCCAAATAACGATTATTTACTGTTTTTATTTCAACGGAAACGGCAAAATTTTCTCCCGAAACTGCGCCGCGTCC
>JBDTSO010000293.1:0-4448 GCA_039931085.1 Acidobacteriota bacterium
AGAGCAAGCCGCATTCGCGTCGTCAGCCAAAGTTTTAAAACGCGCTCGTCGACGGACGGGTCTTCGTTATTTTCGCCCAAATTAAAAAATCTGCGCCACGCGATGCGTTCAATCGGGCGCGTCAATTTCCGCCAGAAAATCCGCAGCGGCAAAATCAAAATAATCGCCAAAAGCAGCGCGACGACCGCATCGCCGCCGACTGCCGTGAACGGCGAAATAAAACCGATAAAAGACCAGCGCGCATCGGTTCGTAAAAGGTGAATCAGAAAAAATATGCCGAGAAACGATAGACACCAGACGGCGTTTCGCCCGTTTTCCTGCTCGAACGCGGGCGTGATTTCCTCGTTCACATTTTTGATATAATCGTTCGGTTTAAGTGCCAGTTTCGCGTCCGGGTGCAGACGTTCGTCGGGTTTGAAATCCGAAGGTTCAAATCCTTTTTCCGGTAGAAAAACCATCGTCCAGCCTTCGACGATCAGACGCAGACCCAAAATCACTCCGATTGCCAAAATGCCGAGTTCGGCACTGATAAAAAACCAGATTAGACCGCCGAGCGCGATGGTAAAAAGACCGTTAAACGCGCTCCACCAGCGTTCCTGTCCGGTCTGTTTATAAGCGGCGTAAAGTTTAAACGCACCGTCGCCGACAAAAAAAAGCGTTACGCCAAAACGCAGTCCGGCAGCGGCGAGATTCGGACTCATAAACAACAACCCACCGAGCAGTGTCGTAACAACTCCGGCGGAGTAGGAAAGGATAGATTTATCTACGTCATCAGAGCGAAAAGTTTCAACGAATTGCAGCAAACCAGCGGCAATCAGCGCGATTCCCAAAAGCGCGATAATCCATTCGCCAAAGAAAACGGGAGCGAATATTACAATCGCTCCCAAAACCATTATGCCGATTCCCAACGCACGGCGTTTGGTCAATTTTTTCCAGTCAATCCGTTTCATGATCTAAATTATGCCTTATTTTTTCCTGATTAAATAATCAGCAACGGCGGCGTAAGCGGGCAGCGATGTCGGATCGTTGGCACTGTTGCCGGCAATCGGATGCGATGCAAAACGGACGATAACCATTTCGGCTTTCGGATCAATATAGATGGTTTGACCGTGAACGCCCCGAGCGGCATAAGCTCCGTTTTTGTTATGAGTTATCCACCACATATCACGGTATGACCAGCCTTTTAATTCAGGATGATCGGATTTTTCAAAGGCTTCTTTGCTTCCGCCTTTTTCGATGTCTTCGACGGCTTTGGACGGCAAAATCTGCTTGCCCTGCCATTTTCCTTTGTTACGCAATGTTTCGCCGAAACGTGCCATATCGCGTAATCCGGTACTGAGTCCGCCGCCCGCAAAAGCAATTCCTAATTCATCAACTTGATAATAAGCGTCCTGTTCCATTCCGAGTTGACTCCAGATTTTTTCCGACAGCAAATCCGACACCGATTTTCCCGACGCACGGGAAATAATCCAACCCAAAGCATCGGCGTTGACAGTTTTATAACCGAATATTTCGCCGTGTTCGCCTTGCTTTTTGACCGTTTCCAAATATTGAAAATAACCGACCGGACCTTTGTAATCCTTCGGTTTCGGCAGAGGATTTCCGGCGGCGGAATATTCCCAGATTTCCGCGTTCGGATCGGCGTAATCTTCGCTGTATTTCAAACCCGTCGTCATATCCATTACCTGCCGCACGGTCGCATCAGCATAAGCCGAGTTTTTCAGTTCGGGAACATAAAACGTAACTTTTTTAGTTTCGTCCAACTTGCCTTCGGCAACCAATATTGAAGCCAACGTCCCTGTAAAAGATTTTGTCACAGACATTGCCGCGTGTTTTCCTTTTTCGTCCAAAGCACCAAAGTATTGCTCGTAGATGACTTTGCCGCGATGCAGAATAATAATGCCGTCGGTGTAGTTTTCCGACAGGGAAGTTTCCCAAGTCATCGGCTTGGTTGAATTCAGCGGCGTAAATTCAAGCGAATTAATTTTTCGGTCAAGTTTGTATTCAAACGGAACGGCGGTTTTCAATCCACGCGAAACATTCGTCGTCGGCAAAAACTGCTCCATATGTGCGACGCTGTAACGCATCGCCGGAAATTTGAAAAAAGAGCCGTCGCCCGCCTTGATGATTTTGTCCGGCGGTGGCGGAAAACCCTGCATCCAGCCCATTTTGACCGGATCACTTTCAGCGGCTGATAAAAATTTGTCGGAATTTTGCGACGGCGTTTCTTGGTTTGATAAAGTCATAACGATAATTATAAAAAATAATGTCCGGCACAGAAATTTTGTGTGTAAACAAAATGACTGCCGAAAAGCATTAGAAGTTTCGTTCAATTTTTTCAAGTTCATAATTTTTTTTCCTTTTAATCCTTAACCAACTCACGCATCGTCATCCACGTTATAAACCACGCAGCCAAGCCGGCGATGACCGTAACCATCAAGGTTGCCGTCAGCGGACTGACCATAATAGTTCCGAAGATTCTTTGCCACAAAATGGCGAATGAAGTGCCGATGCCGAAAACCAAAAAGATGTGTTTGAAAGTCAACAAAAGAACATTCGGAAAAAATGACGGCTTCGGTTTCCCCGTCTTAAAAGTCAGATAAGCGACAATTGTGGCGGCTAGTGAAAGTATCAGTGAAACTTGCAATGCTTCCCCGAAAACTGCCAGACCGCTGGAAGAAATGCTGTCGCCGGTTATCTGAACCTGCTCAAATGAGTTGAATTTGAACCATTCGATAGCACCGTTAATAACACCATTGATAACACCGGGAACGATGGCTTTTTTCGCAAGTGCCGCGTCGCTGTAATCGGGTGTTTCGGTGTTTTTATCGTTTGTAACAGCTTCTTCCATATTCATTTAAAACTTCCTTGCGGACTGTAAAACATACTTTGTTAATAAACATCCTTCCTAAATAATAAATGTATTTAGTTCCGTAGGAACGTAATATTTATAGCAATTCAAAAGCCGAACCGTTTGAGTTGCAGAGCAACGGCATCTAAATTTTGATAAAATATATCGTTCCGCCGTAGTTCTGCTCTCCGCTTCAAATAATTGCTATAACATTTCGCTCCTAACGGAGCTAAACTTATCAAAACAAAAAGTCTATTTTGAAAAATTGTTTAATCCAATTCCTGCACACCACCGCCGCTGACCGTCAAAACTTGACCGCTAACCCATTCCGCCGCCGGAGAACACAAAAATAGTGCGGCGTAAGCAATGTCGCTCGTTTCGCCAAGTCGTTTCAACGGTGTATGTTTGAGCATCGTTTTTTCGGTTTCCGGTGTCAGCACACTTCTCAAGGCATCGGTTTTCGTTGCGCCCGGAGCAATCGCGTTGACGCGGACATTTTTCGCTCCCAGATCAAAAGCGATATTGCGGGTTAAATGGTTTACCGCCGCTTTTGAAGAAGCGTAAGATGCCATCCGCACATTTTTGTTTTCGCCAGACATCGAACTGATATTTAGAATCGCGCCGCCGCCTGCCTCTTCCATATGCGGTGCAACCAACTGAGCGAGATTAAAAATTGAAAAAACATTGAGTTTGTAAGCCCACTCAAACTTTTCCATCGGCATATCGAACGGCTGCGGACCGCCGCCGCCCGCATTGTTGACGAGAATGGTGACTTTGCCGAATTCTTTGACGGCTTCATCAACGAGTTTCTTGCGGTCTTTTTCGTCAGTTACATCGCAAGCCAGACCGATTGCCGTGCCGCCCGAATCATTGATTGCCTTGGCAACTTCGTCGGCAGTTTCCTTTTTCAAATCGCTGACGACGACCTTTGCACCCGCACCGGCGAAATGTTCCGCGATTCCTTTTCCGATTCCTGCGCCGCCGCCCGTAATGATGGCGACCTGTCCTTCCAAACTAAATTTATCTAATACGTTCATAAGTTTTTCTCCTTGAATAAAATTGCTGCAACTAATTTTAGCAGCGGGTTTAAGCAAGCATTTCGGATCAAACGCCTGCTGACAATTTTGCGTGTTACCTTTTGGCAACCCGTTATCAATGGGTTCCGCCGTCTCCGACCTGCGCCGCAGCTTCGAGCCGCAGATTTCGACATATCCTTTGGGCGACCATACCGATAGCTTCCGTGAATGTCGGGAAAGCCAGTTCCAACTCGGCAATTTGAGTAACCGTCATTTTCGCCGTCATACAAGTGGCGGCGACCTGAATCACCTCAGCCGAATATGAGCCGAGAACGTGCGCCCCTAACAGCAGATGGGTGTCGCTGTCGAAAATCAGCTTGCACATCCCGTCGGTGCGACCGTCCATCACCGCTCGCGGCAGACCTGTGTAATCCAAAACCTCAACGATACAATCGTGTTTCTCGCGTGCTTCAGCCTCGGTCAAGCCAACCGAGCCGTATTCCGGTTCGGTAAAGCTGCCGGTGGCGACGGCGTGCGGCGCGTAAACTTGTTCGGCTCCCAACACGGCGTTGTGAGCCGCG
>JBDTSO010000294.1:0-4434 GCA_039931085.1 Acidobacteriota bacterium
ATGCCGGACGCGCCGCGTGAAATCGAGCGCATTGTCAGTAAGGCGTTAAAAAAAGATTGCGAAGAACGCTATCAAACAGCGAAGGATTTGCTGTTTGATTTAAAAGACGCGCGGCAGGAACTGGAATTTCAAAACAAGCTGGAACGCAGTAAGTCCGCGCCGTTCAGCGAACCGATGACAACTCCAATCACCGACGGTGCGGCACACACGACTTCGAGCGCGGAATACATCTTTACTGAAATTAAAAGTAATAAACTCGGCTTTGTCATTTTGTCGGTTTTATTGTTCGCGGCAATCGGCTTCGGTTACTGGTTTTTCTCGAATCAATCATCAAACACAAAACAAGTCGAATCAACTGCAAAGCAAATCGAATCAATCGCCGTGATGCCGTTCGTCAACGAAAGCGGCAGCGCGGACACGGAATATCTGTCGGACGGAATGACCGAAACGCTGATCGGCAGTTTGTCGCAATTGTCGCAGCTTAACGTCAAATCGCGCTCGTCGGTTTTTCGCTACAAAGGCGTAAATACTGACGCGCGGCAAATCGCCAAAGAATTGAATGTGCAGGCTGTTTTGAACGGTCATATCACTGAGCGCGGCGGCAATTTGTCGCTGTATGTGGAACTGGTTGATGTCGCGGCTGACAAAGTTATCTGGAGTCAAACTTATAATCGCCCAATGACGAATCTCGTCGCGCTGCAAGCGGAAATCGCCCGCGATGTTTCCAATAATCTGCAAACGAAATTATCCGGCGCGGACGAGCGGAAGCTGACGAAAAACTACACGGAAAATGCCGAAGCCTATCAGCTTTATCTCAAAGGAAATTATCATTGGAACAAGCACACGCTGGAAGATTTGCGGAAAGGCATCGAATACTTCAATCAGGCACTCGAAAAAGACCCGAATTACGCGCTGGCTTATAATGGATTATCCGCTTCTTACGGCGTGTTGGGCAACGACTATCTACCGCCGCGCGAGGCTTTCCCTAAATCGAAGGCTTACGCCGCGAAAGCGTTGGCGATTGACGACACGCTTTCCGAAGCGCATACGGCGATGGCGGCGGTCAATCTGTTTTACGATTGGGATTGGGCGGAAGCCGAAAAGCATTTGCAGCGTGCGCGAACTCTCAGTCCTAATGCGGCGGCGGTAAGTGACATTTACAGCGTTTATTGGGATGTTTCGGGGCAGCCCGACAAAGCTCTGGCGGAATCAAAACGCGGTCAGGAACTCGACCCGCTTTCGCTCTTGATGAACACGAATCTGGCGATTGATTTTTACTACACGCGGCAATACGATGAAGCGATAGCACAATGCGAAAAGACGATTAATTTTGAGCCGCGCTATTACAACGCATATCTTTGCCTCGGGCAAGCCTACGAGCAAAAGAAAATGTATAAAGAGGCGATTGCGACATATCAAAAAGGAATGTCGCAATCGGAACGCAATCCGAAACTTCTGGCTTCGCTCGGACACGCCTACGCGCTTTCCGGCGAACGCGACAAAGCACTAAAAACTCTCGACGAATTGCGCGAAATATCTAAGCGTCAATATGTCAGCCCGTATTTATTCGCCATCGTCTATCTCGGTTTGGGCGACAAAGACCAAACCTTCACGCAACTCGACAAAGCATTTCAAGACCGTTCGTCTTTTCTCATCTGGCTGAAAGTCGAACCGCTTTTCGATTCTCTGCGCGACGATCCGCGCTTTGCAGATTTACTGCGGCGCATCGGTTTGTAATTGTTATGCGCGTTATTAATGCACCGCCGAACGACTGAATTGACGCGGGTGAAACCGCCGCCACACAACTCCAAGTTTAAGGAGGGACGTTCTCAAGAAGATAGCTGTTTCGCCTCGCGTCAGATACTCAATCGTTCGAAGAATTAAATAATTTTCGTTTTTCGGCTGTAAATTTTTGATTAAAAAAGTGAAGCCTGATTTTCCAGAGTTTCCGGTTTTAGTGTTTCCTGTTCAAATAATTCTTTCAATTTATTAACGCTGGCGGGCGCGTGTCCTTCGTAATAATTGCTGAAATAAACAAAAATATCTTTGGCTTTTATCTTTTCAATTTCTTCTTTCCACATCTGCAAATTCGTGTCTTGCGGGCGATAAATTTTGTCGAATTTCAGCAAATCACGTTCGCCCATAAAACGAATGTACGAAAAATCAGCCGTCGGTTTTTCGATTGCTTCAAACATCAATTCGCGCGGAATCCAACTGCCTTCGACCAGACTTAAAGCGACTTTATTTTTCTCCAATTCTTCAAAAGTCCAGTCAATTAGCCATTGCCGCGCACGAAATTCGACGGCGAAACGAATTTCTTTCGGCAGTTTTTGCAGAAATTCACGCAAATTTCGGGCGTTCTCTTTGTTTGCTTCAAACTGCGGCGGAAGCTGAATTAAAACTGTTGCGAGCTTTTCCTTGAGCAGTAAAACTCTTTCGCAAAATTCTTCTAAAATAACAAAAGACGGTTTCTGCAAGGCGAGATTATGCGTGATTTCCTGCGGCAGTTTTAACGAAAACGTAAAATTTTCCGGCGTTTTTTTATACCAATTTTCAATGCTCGTGCTTGGTGGAATTGCGTAAAATGTCGAATCAACTTCAATCGTATCAAACATTTTTGCGTAAATTTCCAGCATTTCATTCGACTTTGTGCCGCGCGGATAAAAAACCGTTTCGCCGTCGGCTTTGGTCGTCCAATCTTCGTAATTCCAGCCCTGACAGCCGATTCGGATTTTGGATTTTGGATTTTGGGTTTTGGATTTCATCGGTTATAAATTTGAGCCTTAAAAATGGAATGATCAAAATAACCATTCCATTTTGCTTTTCAAATTTCGACGATTTTAATTTTGCAGAAAAATTTTCCGATCAATCGCCGCCGGATTACCGATAACGACGAAGCGGATATTTTTCATATACTTATTGGAAACCCGCTGAATGTCGGCGGGCGTAACTTGGCGAACTTTGTCTAAAAAGTCGAAAGCATTGCGCCAACCGCCGCCGATTAATTCATATTTGGCGAGTTCGGCGGCTTGCGCGGCATTGGTTTCCTGACCGAGATAATATGTTGTCAAATAATGTTCGGCGATGCCGGAAATAATATCGTCGTTGATTTGTTTGGTTTTCAAAAGTTTTATCTGGTCGAGCATCACGCCGACGGCTTGGTTTGCGTCAACGGCGGTAACGTAAATATTCGCTGTGTTCACCGCCGATGAACCGAGTTCGGCGTTCGGCGCGTAAGACAGTTGCCGCTTGCCGCGAACTTCATTAAATATAAGACTTTGCAGAATAGTCACCGCCACGCGCATCGCGTAATAATCAGGATTATCGAGCGACGGAGCATTAAAAACGCCCTGTACATAGTTAGTCGGCAGCGTTCGCGTCGTTACGTCTAAAGTCGCTTTTGAAAAATTAAGCGCGGGAAAAGATGTTTCTTTATAATCTCCGTGCGGCAATTTTCCGAGCGTTCCGGCGATGCGTGTTTTCAGTTCGTTCGGGTCAACATCGCCGACGACGACGAGCAGAAGCTGCGAAGTCTGCATCACTTTTTGGTGGTAATTTTTTAGTTCATCTGCTGTAAATTTGCCGACGGTTTCCAAATTTCCGTTGACATCGTTGGCATACGGATGATTGGCGTAGATAACTCTGTCCTGTAAGACTTGCAGAAAATTGTCGTTATCGGTTTCACGTTCGCGCAAGCCGGTTGAGATTTTATCGCGTGTTTGCGCGATGTCTTCGGCGGTGAACGTCGGATTTAAAATTATGTCGGTAAAAACATCCCAGGAAGCGTCGAAATTCTGCCGCGTCGAAGCCAAACTGATAACGCTGAAATCGTTGGTCGAAGCCGAACCGACGGAACTTCCGGTACGCGCCAGATCGCGGCGCAGAGTTTCGCGCGGAAAATTTTTGCTGCCTTCGGTAGAAACGTCGAGCATAAAATTTTCAATTCCGGCGTTTTTATCGCTGATATTTCGCGCACCGCCGCGAATAAAAAGTCCGGCGGCAACGGTCGGCGCGTTTTGACGGCGTTTGACTAAAACTTTTAGCCCGTTGACATCAAATTCCGTGACGAGCGCGGCTTGATCGGCGATGCTCGATTTGCCCGTCGTTTGGGCAAAATTCGTAATAACCAAAGATAAAGTCAGCAATCCGATTGCCAATAATTTTTTATTGATAATTGATAAATGATGAATGATAAATGTCATATTATTTTCCGATTAAATCCTGTTCCGTAATTTTCGCATTAGCTTGTGCTTCCGCTGAAATGAGCGCGATGCCGACGTGCAGTTTACCCTGAATATATGTTTTGACGTAGCGATTAATGTCTTGGCGCGAAGTGGCGCGTAGATTTTTGTAATAGCCTCGAAAATAGTCAATGCCGGTCGAAGACCACCAAAACCCTAAAGTATGCGAATAATCGCTGAGTTTTTCGCGGTC
>JBDTSO010000295.1:0-4432 GCA_039931085.1 Acidobacteriota bacterium
CGCGCCGACCCAGCGCACCAGCCAACTCGACAAATTAAAAAATACGCCGAGCGTCGCCGTCCATAAACCGATTTTCTGCGCCATTTCCGAAGGCGCGTAAAGGTTTGTCAATTGAAAAAGCGCGGCGAAAAGATAACACGCCAGCGCGATCATCATCAACGCCGCGTCGGAAATAAATTTCGCGCCGATCTCGATTCGCAAAAATAACATCAAAAACGCGCCGACGACTGCCAAAATCGCGGGCAAATATGCACGAAATGTTGATTTGTTTTGAATCCGTCTTACTTCTTCCATAAATTACCTCGGCAAAAACTTGCCAAATTCGACAAAACTTAATTGTGAGCGACTGATTTTCCGTTTGTTAGAGCGTCGCTTATTTTATTAAATTTATCTTCAAACCCGGGCTGGTTACGGTTCGCGTCGCCGCCCAAAACAACTTCAAATTTATTTTCGCCGCGTTCCTCGATCATCGCCCAAATTCTTTTGTGCGACAGAAAAAACACGAAACACAATGCGCCGATTAAACCGAATCCGCCAATATACCAAGCGATAAATGCCGCGTTATACGGATCGTATTTAATGGACAAGACGTGCGCCAGCGGCGATTTCTCAAAACTTCTCAAACGCCATTTGTAACCGGCTTTCGGTGCGCCGACCGGAATTTTATCAGACAAATTCGCGGCAAACGCGAAAACTTTGTTTTTGTCGCCGTTCGGCGAAGTTACGTTTAAAACAGCGGCGGGATTATTGTATTCAGCCGATTTTGTATCCGGTTTTCCTTCCTCGTTAAACGTGAAATCGGGGAAAAACGCTTCGTAATCTACTTTAGTTCCGTCCGGTAAATCCACTGAACCGTTGCGCGCCAAATCAACTGTAAAAGATTGACCGCCGGTTTGCGGTGTCAATTCCAGAACCATATTTCTCGCGCTTCCGAGTGTAATCGCGCTCGCCTGAAAAAATCGGTAGCCACGATAAGTGAAAGGACGGTTTAAGCTGATATCGGCATTTGTTTCGCCGTATTGCGGATCGTCAATTTTGATCCGCGTGTGCCAATCAATCGTATTTTGAATATTGATCGAACCTTTCGGATCAATCAAATCCTGTTCGATGTCCGTGCAGTATATCGTAAAAGGCAACGCGACCTTGTAACGTTCCTGCTTGTCCAGATTGAACTGAATCATCTGGATTTCGTTGGTAACTTGTCCGGGCATCATCCGTACGTCGGCATCAAATCCGGTTTGCAGCGCGACGAAATGTCCGAGAAAAAGCGTCAAAAGCGCGACGTGAACGATATACGCGCCTAACCGATTCCATTTTCCGCGTTCGCCGTAAACTATCAAATTCGATTTTGTTTCGATTTTTGAAAAATCTTTTTCGCCGTTTTCGTCAATTTTGTAAAAACTGTTGTTGCTTTTGGATATCTGAGATTTAAAACCGTTGTCGGCGAAAATCCGGCTGACTTTTTCGGCAACTTGTTTTTCGTCCGCGCCTTCAATTTCTATAACCGCATTTTGTTTTTGTTTAAGAAGAAAATTGTGCGTTGCGTTAAGTTTCGGATTTTTAACGTAACTCCAAGCCGACGGGAAACGGTCAATCGAAGCCAAAACAATATTTAATGAAAGCACAAGCAACAAAAAATTAAAATACCAACTGTGATAAATATCAAAAAGTCTCAACGAGCCATAGACGAATTTTTCAGCCGGAGTTAGCGAAGCAAAATAAGCGTCGAAACCGTTGACGTTTTGCTGAATAATCAGCATTCCGGTCATCGCCAAAACGACCAAAAGGCAAAGCAAAACCACGCCAAAGCGCACCGAACTTAAAAAGTCTAAAATGCGATTTAAGACAGGTGTTGATTTTGTCCGCGTTTTACTGGCGGCGATTGCTTTAATTGTTTCTTCTGTAGCTGACATTTTTTACAACTCGGATAATAAAAATCATAGCTTAGCCGGATTTATTTGTCATCTTGCGAAAAAATTAGTTCGACTATTAAGAAAAAGAAGTTTATTTTGATATATTTATACTTTGAAAATCAAAAAAGTAAAGCTATTCTTTGAACATAATATAAATATATCGGAATTTAATGGAAGTCGTAACAGCAGAAATACAGGAAATAGAAACAATTGGTTTGCGCGAAAAACTGGCGGCGTATCTCGAACTGACAAAACCGCGCATCGCGTTTTTGCTGGTTTTGACATCTGCGGCGGGTTTTTATCTCGGTTCGGAAAAAGGTTTTAACTTTGCAGTTTTTTTTAACGCAATGATCGGCATTACGCTTCTCGCGTTCGGCGTGGCGACGCTCAATCAGGTTTGGGAAGTCAAAACCGACGCGCTGATGGAACGCACCGCCAAACGCCCGCTGGTTGTCGGGAAGATCACATCCAAAGAAGCCTTGATTTTCGGTCTTTTGCAATGTTTGGTTGCCGAAATATATCTAACTTTTTTAGTCAATGGTTTGACGGCGATTCTCGGTTTAATCGTCATTGTCGGCTACGTTTTGCTTTACACGCCTTTGAAAACGCGCACTTCCGCGTCAACTGCTATCGGCGCGATTCCGGGCGCACTTCCGCCTTTGATGGGCTGGACTGCCGCTTCAAACGAAATTACGCTGGGCGCGTGGATTTTGTTTGCGATGCTTTTCCTGTGGCAGTTTCCGCATTTTCTGGCGATTGCGTGGATGTATCGGGAACAATATGCCAAAGCGGGAATTTTGATGCTTCCGGTGGTTGAACCCGAAGGAAAAATTACGGCGAAACAAATCGTTATTTTTACGATTTTGCTTCTGCCGGTCAGCCTCGCGCCGTTTTTTATCGGTTTAGCCGGCTGGATTTATTTAATTGGCGCGGCTGTTTTGGGAGTTTGGTTTTTGTCGGCGAGCATCGGTGCGGCGCGTGCCAAAACAAATGAAAAAGCGCGAAAACTGCTGCTTGTTTCGGTAATTTATTTGCCTTTAGTTTATCTGTTGATGGTTTTAAATAAGATTTAGTGGAATTGGTTGTTGTCTTTAGTTCTTTGTTTTTGAAGATGTGCCGCATTTGATTATCAATTGGGTAAACAAAAACTAGAAACTAAAGACCAAAAACCAAAAACGATTTAGCAATATGAAAATCGGAACTGTCGAATCAATCGAACAAAAGGGAAAAACGCTAAAAGTTAGTTCAACTTCCAGCGGCGGAATCGGCTCAAACAGCGGAAATCGCAATCGCGGCGGCGGCGGCGGCGGAAGCGACGGCGGCGACGATAATCGAAACAAAGATTACTACGATGAAACCCAATCAAAGCCGAACGATAAATTCCGCATCGGAATGTGGTTTTTGCTGATGGTCGTTTTAATGACATTCGGCGGTTTAATCGGCGCGTATATCGTCATCGCCACCAAAAATGAGCTGGAATGGAAGCCTTTTGATTTGCCGGTTCAGGTTTGGATCAGTACATTCTTGATTCTTTCAAGTAGTCTAACTTATCAAATTTCCAACAACGCACTGCAAGCCGGAAGGCAGGAAAGAGCGAAAAACTGGCTTCTCGCCACAACCGTTTTGGGCGGAATGTTCATTTCATCGCAAATTCTCGCGTGGTTCGATCTCGTCCAACGCGGCGTTTATATGGCGAGCAATCCTTACGCCGGATTTTTCTATATTTTTACTTCCGTTCACGCACTTCACATTTTCGGCGGCATTCTCGTTCTCGGTTACATACTTTTACGAACGTGGAATCGAACGTCTTTCGACGAAGAACTCGAAAAACGCCAATCCGTTTCAAAAGCTGTCGGTTTGTACTGGCATTTTATGGACGGACTTTGGATTGTTTTGTTTGTTTTGCTTGGATTTTGGAAATAATGCTGAAAAAATGATGAAAACGTTTATCTGGATTTTATTATTTCAATTTTTCGCCATATCTTCATTTGCCGTTTTTGCTCAGACATCGCCACCAGATGTTCAATTAGATTCTCCGGTTTGCAGTCAGGAATTATTTGAAAAAGCTGGAAATTCTTTTAATCGAAGAAAACTTTCTTCTGAAATAAGAGCCGAGCAAGATTTAAAAGAAGTAATTTTAGCCTGCGCTGATTATTCTTGGCGTTATCAGGCAGAGGAATATTTAACGATTGTTCAGGAAGAATTAGCTGAAAAGAATTTTATTATTGGGCGTTATTATTGGAATAGATTTCAAGAAGGAAAAATGACCAATCTCTCAGGAGTTCTTTCTCGACTAAAGACTGTTATTGAAAAATATCCGAATTATTCGCAAATTATCTTAGTGAAACAAATGCTTGACGAAGTAAATCTTGTAAAGTCTCAGATGTCGGAAAATCCGTTAAATCAATAAAAATATCGAACAATTTCAGTTTTCACAACATTTTTTGCTGTCCTGTATGAAATAAAAATGCAGAAAGAAAATAAATCAATGTTTGCGATCAACGTCGTTTCGGTCGTCG
>JBDTSO010000296.1:0-4401 GCA_039931085.1 Acidobacteriota bacterium
ATTTGAACGTGGTCAATATAATTTCGATTCCAAATCGGCTCGAAAATGCTGTTGCCGAAACGGAAAACCAAAATGTTCTGAACGGTTTCCTTGCCGAGATAATGGTCAATGCGGTAAATCTGCGATTCGTCGAGAATTTTTCCCAATTCTTCGTTGAGTTTTTTCGCGCTTTCGAGATCGCGTCCGAACGGTTTTTCAAAAATAAACCGCCGCCAGCCGTTTTCCTGACTGCACAAACCCATTTTGCAAACTTCTTCGGCAACCGGCGCAAAAAGTGTCGGCGGCGTGGCGAGATAAAAGAAATAATTGCGCGGCGCGTCGTGATTTTTGGCGACTTCAGCGAGCGTTTTTTGCAGATTCTTAAAGGTTTTTTCATCCGCAAAATCGCCGCCGACGTAATATGTTCGTTCGACAAACCAATCAATTAATTTCTTATCGAGCGAGGTGACGATAAATTCCTTCAAATCGCTGCGGATTTTTGCGCGAAATTCTTCGATTGTGAATTCCTGCCGCCCGACGCCGACGACGGCGAAACTCTCCGGCAAAAACTTTTCCTGCGCCAGATTATAAAGTGCGGGGAAAAGTTTGCGCTTCGTCAAATCACCCGTCGCGCCGAAAATCACCATCACGCACGGGTCGGATATTTTTTGTGTTATGTTCATATTTGGAGTTCAAAGTTCCAAGTTCAAGGTTCAAAGTTCAAGAAAAATAAACTTTGAACCTTGAACTTGGAACTTTGAACTTAAAATTACGCTTGCCGAATCCATTTCCAAACTTCTGGAATTGTCGCACGTTTTCCGTACATTAGCATTCCGACGCGATAAACTCTCGCCGCGAGCCAGACGAGTCCGGCGATTGCCAGAGCGTTTAACGAAATCGAAAGCGCGATTTGCCAGAACGGAGGCGTTTCCGCCAGAATTCGCACGGGCATCGTAATCGGCGCGAGAAACGGCGCAATCGAAGCCCAGAATGACAACGATGAATTCGGATCACGAATGACGACAAAGCTCAAATAAAACGCGATGACCAGAAACATAATCGGCAACATCGCAAATTGTCCGCCTTCCTGCACGTTCGTGACCATCGAACCGATCAGCGCGTAAATCGTAGCGTAAATAAAGAATCCGAGCAGAAAGAATATGAAAAAATAAACAACAGTCAGCACACTTATGTCGGGAATCGAAATATCAATTCCCGCCGCGCTCATATTTGCCAGACCGACACCGATTAAAACCAGCAGGGAGATTATCCAAATCGCCAACTGCGTCAAACCCGCAAGTCCGACACCGACGAGTTTGCCCATCATCAATTCAAACGGTTTCGCCGACGAAAAAAGTATCTCGGCGATGCGCGTTTCCTTTTCTTCGACCACCGCCGCCATTATCTGCTGACCGTAAATCAAAAGCGTAATATAAATCATAAAACCGACGATAAAAGACGCGACAAAAATACCTTCGCCGCTTTTTTCGTCGCCTTTTTCGCTGATTGTCGTTTTTGTCAGATCAACATTTCTGCTCAAATCCTTCAATTGCGCTTCATCAATATTCGCATCGGCAAGCCGCTGTGAGCGCACCGCGCCGTTAATTGCCCGCTCTAATTGAGAATTGCCGACAATATCGCCCGCTTTGCGCGAGAAAAATTCAAATTTCGCGTCAGCCGCGTCGTAATCCGGCGGAATTATCAAATAAGCGTCAATTTCCTTGTTCGTAATTTTGCCGTTTAGCTCACGTTTTATCTGTTCGACAGATTTTGCATCCGCATTATATTCGACAAAATTAAAAGCCGCGCCCATCTGTTTGGCGGCAACTTCTACTTGCTCTTTGTTCGATGTAACGGTTATATCTTTTAGCTTTTCTTCCTGCGACTTTTCTACTACTTTCGCATTTTCTTGATCTGAAAGATTTTCCTTGATGCGCGGCGTAATTTTCCCCGTTTGGTCAACAATTACAATGCGCGTCGGTTCGCCTTTAATCGAAAAAAGCAACGCCGGAACGACTGCAAACGCGCCCGCCAAAACTGGAAACAGCAGAGTTGCAATCAGAAAAGACCATTTTAGAACGATTTTTTTGTATTCGTGTTTAACGACTGCCAGAAATTTTTTCATTAGTTTCCTTTTACTTTTTCGATAAAAATGTCATTCAGACTCGGCTCGACTTGCTCGAATTTGGAAATTGATGCACCGCTTTCGATTAATTTTGAAAGCAAAACCTGCGCGTCGGCGTTTTCAGCAAGCTCGATTTCCATTTCGTCGGCGTGTTCGACAATTTTCGCAACCAGTGTTTTATCTTCCAAAACTCCGTTGCCGCCCGTCGCCCGCAGCGCGATTAAATTCTTGCCGAATCCGGCTTTTACTTCGCGTAAAGTTCCAGATACGACTTTCTCAGATTTATTGATTAAAAGAATATCGCTGCAGAGTCTTTCGGCGGTTTCCATCAAATGCGTCGAGAAAATAATCGTCTTTTCCTGCGTTTTGAATTCGTCAATCACGTCCATCATAAATTCGACGTTCACGGGATCGAGACCGGAAAACGGTTCGTCCAAAATTAACAAATCAGGATCGTGCAGAACGGTTGAGATAAACTGGATTTTCTGCTGCATTCCTTTTGACAGATCGGTAGTTTTCTTCATTTTCCACTCGGAAAGTTTCATTCTGTCGAGCCAAAAATCAATGCGTTTGTCGGCTTCCGTCTGCGAAATTCCTTTGAGCGCGGCGAAATATCGCAGTTGGTCAACGATTTTCATTTTTTTGTAAAGCCCGCGTTCTTCCGGCAGATAACCGATGCGGTTTTGCAGTTCGCCGGATATTTTTTGCCCGAAAAGTTCGATTTTGCCAGTGTCGGGAAAGTTGATGCCGACAATCATCCGAATCGTCGTCGTTTTGCCCGCGCCGTTCGGACCTAAAAATCCAAAAACTCTGCCCGCTTTGACGCTAAAGCTCAAATCTCTAACCGCCGTAAAATTGTCGTAGCTTTTCGTTACGTTTTCGACGCGCAATGTGGTATTTTGTTCGTTCATAAATTGTAAATTGAAAGATTATCACAATTTATTACGACGAAAAAACTCTTTTTGTTTACAAAATTTGTTAAGATGGCGGGAATAAAAATAGAAAATATGAAAATAAGTACAGTTATTTATTGGATTGCGACCGGGTTATTGTGCCTGCTGATGCTCGGCTCGGCGGGAATGTATATCCTCAATCACGCCGAGATTGCAAAAGTTTTTAATCAACTGGGTTATCCGGCTTACTTAGTTTATTCGCTGGCGACGGCTAAAATTCTGGGCGTGATTACAATTTTGACCAAGTTTTCAAAACCGCTGAAAGAATGGGCGTATGCCGGATTTTGCTACGATTTGTTGCTGGCAGCTGCGGCTCATTATTTTTCGGGCGTTCCAAGTCCGCTGCTGGCAATTGTCGGTTTAGTTTTATTGA
Organism: Acidobacteriota bacterium; assembly: GCA_039931085.1. GTDB lineage: Bacteria > Acidobacteriota > Blastocatellia > Pyrinomonadales > Pyrinomonadaceae. Next base: position 3,431 of record JBDTSO010000296.1, read on the forward strand.
TTATGTCGTATATTTTTGATAAAAAATTGTATAAATAAAAATATTTTTGATAAAAAATTGTATAAATAAAAATATAAAGCCCGACGTGCTCTCCCCTTCACGTCGGGCTTCTATAATGGTCGCCAAAGCTGTAGCCGACAACCAAACTTGTAAAATTTTTCAATAATCCAGAACCGGCAAAGTAACGTCCTTTGTCAATTCGATGTCAAACTTTTCATCGGCTTTTATTCTAACTTCCTGACCTTTTTTCAAAAGTGCGATGCCCGTTCCCGCGCCCGCGCCGATTCCCGCGCCGATTAATGCTCCGTTGTCCGCTTTTGAAACTGCGCCGAAAATTCCGCCTAATGCCGTTCCGCCGATAATCGTTAATAAATTGGCTGTTTGCGACGATTCCGTTTTCAAATCGCTGACGAGAACACCTTTAATTACCCGTTCGCCGCCGTCTTCAAAACGCATCGTTTCAAAAGAAACGGTCAAATCTCCGTTCTGTCCGCCTGCCGCCGCGCGTTTAACCTTGGTAATTCGTCCTTCGATAATTGTGCCGATTGGCAAAACCACCGCTTCGCGCACTTTAACGGGTTCGGCAATCGTCGCCGTAAAAGTGTCGTTCACGCCGGACACTTTGGAATTTATTTCGTTGTCCATCCGAACACGAATCTTCGTTCCGGCTGGCAGTTGATAAATCGAATCCGTCTGCGCGTCTGCTAAAATAAAGCTGAAAAAGATCAATAAAAAATACGCAAAGATTTTGGTCGCTAATCGCCAAAAGTTCATATCCAACCTCCATCTTCGCGGATTTTTTCAAACTAGAACATCCGCGAAGTATAATGGCAACGTCCGTGCCAGTGTTTGTAAATTTGTGTCAAATGCACTGTTTGTGCTGTTTTTTGGCATTTTACACAGTTTCAATCTCAGTTGTCCATTTAATTCTTCGCAACATTATGGTTTAACGTCTGCACGAAATCGGGTAG
>JBDTSO010000297.1:0-4395 GCA_039931085.1 Acidobacteriota bacterium
TTTTTGAGCAGAATGCCTAAAGAATATCAGTAACTTAAAAATAAGTCACTGAAAAATAAGTCACTGAAAACCAACTTCTTAAACAGCCTCTAGCGGCTTATTTTAATGCATATATTTTTCTCTTCGGTAAAAAATTTCAACGCTTCAAAACCTCCTTCGCGCCCGACACCGGAATTTTTCATTCCGCCGAACGGCGTTCGCAAATCTCTTAAAAGCCAAGTATTTATCCAGACGATTCCGCTTTCGAGTTTTTCAGCAACGCGATGCGCCCGCGAAAGATTTTCCGTCCAAACCGTCGCCGACAAACCGTATTCGACGCTGTTGGCATATTTCAAAACCTCATCTTCAACATCAAAAGGCGTGATTGTAACAACGGGACCGAAAATTTCCTCTTGATTAGTGCGGCAATCGTAAGCGAGATTCTCAATAATTGTCGGTTCGATAAAATAACCGTTTGCACATCTGCTGTCGAGTTTTACTCTGTTTCCGCCGAGCAAAACAGTTCCGCCTTCTTCACGCGCCAAATCAATATACGAAAGAATTTTTCCCAAATGTAGCTGAGAAACAACAGCGCCGACGTTTGTTTCCGCATCGAGCGGATCGCCGATTTTTAATTTAGAAACTTTTTCGACAAAATCACCGCAGAAATTTTCGTAAAGCGGACGTTCGACAAAAATCCGCGAACCGCATAGACAAATTTGTCCTTGATTGGCGAACGACGAACGCACGGTTGTTTCGAGCATTTCTTCATAATCGCAATCGGCAAAAATTATATTCGGATTTTTCCCGCCGAGTTCGAGCGACAGTTTTTTAAATTTCGGCGCAGCTTCTCGCGCAATCCATTCGCCGGTTTTTGTGCCGCCGGTGAATGAAATTGCTTTGACATCTTTATTTTTTACAATCGCCGCACCCGCTTTTGTTCCCAAACCGTGAACGATATTTAAAACTCCTTCGGGCATTCCGGCTTCGATGCAAAGTTTTGAAAGTAAATAAGCCGTCATCGGCGTAATTTCCGAAGGTTTTGCAACAACGCAGCAACCGGCGGCGAGCGCGGGCGCGATTTTCCAAGTGAATAAATATAACGGCAAATTCCACGGCGAAATGCAGCCGACCACGCCCAAAGGCTGGCGCAAAGTGTAATTTATCGCTTGATTGACAGTTTCGTGAGATTCCGAAGAAAAGTGCATTGCGGCAGTCGCGTAAAATTTGAAATTTGACACGGCACGCGGAATGTCAACGGCTTTCGCCAAACTTTTCGGTTTCCCGTTGTCAACGCTTTCGGCTTCGGCAAGCGAATCCAGATCACGTTCAATCAAACTCGAAACGCGCATTAAAACGTCGTGCCTTTGTTCGGCGGACATTTTTGACCAAACCGGAAAAGCATTTTTCGCCGCTTCAACTGCGCGTTCAACATCGCGTTCGTCGGAATTGGGAATTAATGAATAAACTTCACCAATCGCCGGATTGTAATTGTCGAGATATTTACCTGAAATCGGAGCATTCAGTTTGCCGTTTATATAATTTTCGATTTTCAGCATTATTTTTCATTTTTCGCTTTGTTGCTATGTCAATCGGAATTAACTAATCTGAAAACTTCCGAATAAACAAAATTCGCAACTAAGTCGAATTTGTCTATTATAAACCACTTCTCTTGAAATAAAACTTTCCGTTTTTTAGTAATTCTCCGCTTTGAAAATAAAATTTATTTCTTCGTGCAGATAATTGCCGGATAAATTTCGGCTTATCTCGATTCGACTGACATCGGAGGCGACATTGAGCAAACTGCCGATATTTCCCGCGAAAAAATCGCCCGAAACATCTTCGGCGGTTTCTTTAGCAAGAGTGTTCATTATTTGGTCAAAAAACTTTTCGTGTTCGCCCAAACGAATAATCGTCAAATCATCAAATCGAGTTTCCGATTGTGTTTCCGCGAATTTATTATCGCTGAAAATAATTGTTTTCAGCGATTCCGCGCTGTTTGAAAAAATCAATTTATCGTCTTGCAAACTGTAAGAAATTCCCCAGCCGAGCATCGGCAGATTCAGTTCGCGCCACTCTTTGCCATTCTCAGATTTTGTTTCCCAATCCAATTTTGCGGCGGAATCGGCAATCGTCAATTGCTTTCTCAATTTTGCGGCAAGCGCGTTTTCCAGATTTTCCCGATTGAAATTTTCCGGCGCACGAAGCGTAACGATTGCAGCTTTTCTAAATTCGGCAAAAAGCGGCGCGGGCAGCATTTGCGGGATTTGCGCGGTTAAAACTACCTGCGGATTTGCCGGCGCGAGCGCAGTTTGCAAATCATTTCTAAACTGTTTTTCCGCTTCAACTTCCGGCGAATTTCTTGTTTCTTCAACAATTCCGGCATCTTCCGCGTCGTCAATCGTTTTGTCGTAATCATCGTCCAAATACGAATAATTATTCCAATCATCGCTGCCTGACGAATAAAAATTGTCATAACTGTAATTCTCCCGATTCCAATATTTTTTGCGCGATTCTTGCTTCTTCTCAAGTCTTTCGTAAAGCGAATTTTCTATCGAATTAGCCAATAAATCAGGTTTGTTCGCCGCCGTTTGCAATTTGTAAAACGGCACATTTTCGGGAAGCATCGCGCTTAAATTATTTGCTTTCGCCGCATTTATTTTTTCATCATTTTCTGTTTGTGTTTCCGTCAATAAAAATTCGCGGCGTTCCGTCCATTTTTCTTCGCTCATTTCAAAATCGAACATTCCGGCGCGAAATTTTTTCAAATCTTCGATATTTCCCGCCAGCCAATAATGTTTGAAATAATAATCGTCGTTAAGTTTCGCCTGATCGAGCCAAACTGTTGCAGTATGCGGCGTAACTTTTTCACTCAGATTTTTGAACGAAGGTTCATCCGCCAAACTATTTTTCGGCGATTTGCCTTTAATATTTGCCAGAGTTTGCAGAAGCAATTTTTCGCTCGTCGCCAAAATGAAACGTTCGTTTGCATTGGCGAAAACGAGTTTTTGGTGTTGTCTGCCGCGATCTGCCGCAACATCCGCGCTGTAAAAATGTGTGCCGTCTTCGAGTTCGGTTTCTTCAAACTGCGATTGGTTTTGAAAAAACTGCGAAGCCGCGAAAATCTCATCATTAACCGGTGCGATAAAAACCGCGTCGAGCCGTCCGATGTCATAAACGGCAATCGCGGCGCGTGTTTCCGAAACATTTCCGAATGTGTTTAAATCAATCGGAAAACCGCTCGCGGCGTTAAATTCATCCCAACGCGACGCGAGTTTTAACGCCAGATGTCGGTTTTGAAACTGCGCGAAATTTTCGCTTTCGAGATAATCTTGCTTGAGTTTCGACTCGTTTAATTGTTTGATAAAAGTCGGCAAATCCGCAAACTGCACATAAATAAGCGCACCGCGCGGAAAATCTGCGGCGTTTGCAAACGGCTTTTCGGAAGTTTGCGAATATGCGAAAACGATTGCGCCGAAAATAAATAAAATGACGATTATTTTTAATTTCATATCTCTAAAATCTCCGCGTGTTTTCCAAATTGACCGCAAAATCAGTTGCTTTTTGTAATTTCTCTTTTTCTAAATTTTCCAAACGTGCAATTTTTTCTTTATCAATGTCTTTCGATTTCGCTTTTTCAAACTCAATTGCTTTCGTAAAATCTCCGACTCTTCCGGCAGTTTCGGAAAGCAAATTTAACAATTCGTCGGATTTCGCCGATTTGTCTGCGTCAGCCAACTTGAACGCCGCGTTCGCCTGATTTTTCGCAATATACAAACGCATCAATTGTTGCGCCGCGTTTTCTTCGCCAAACGGATTTTGCAATTCGTTGTCGGCAATCAAAGAGTTTTGAAAAGCGTTTAGCGCAAAATCATTGTGATTAAAACTTTTAGCGACAACGCCAAGGAAAAACCAGAATTGCGAACTCGGATTTTCGATTTTTATCTCGATTTGATTCTTGGTGAAAATTTCCAGCGCATTTCGCAATTCGCTTTCCGCCGATTGTGTCGCATTTAATAAATCCGCTTTGTTTTCAACGATTTCACGCGAAATCCAAACCGCTTGCCAGCGCGAATTTACATCCGCATTTCGATTGTTAATAACTTCAGCTAAAAGTTTGACGGTTGCATTCTTGTTGTTATTTCTAGCGTAAAGTCGCGCCAATTCGATTTTGTTGTTCGCGTCTTCGGGCGCGATTTCGAGAAGTTTTTGCCGAAATGCGATTGCCGATTCCGTCTGATTAAGGTTCGCGCAAGTTTCGGCGGAAAGTTCCAAAGCATTATTCTTGTTGATAGAATAAGTTACCGCTGTTCCGTTAAGTTTCCTATTGTCAACCGCAAAAAGTTTGATCTGCGGCAAAGCGGCGAGTTTTGCCAGAGCTTCGGGTTTCGGGTTTTCGTCAGCCGCGTCAACCAA
>JBDTSO010000298.1:0-4342 GCA_039931085.1 Acidobacteriota bacterium
CTCCACATCTCGCAATAGATACGCGCCGCATAACAAATCAATGGACGCGAGGCGAAACAGCTTGCCTTTTAAAAACGTCCTTCGTTAAACTCTGAGTTGCGTGGTGGCGGTTTCGCCCGCGTCATCTCAGCCGTTAATAGTGTTTTGGCTCAAACCAAAAACGATTGGATTAAATAATAAATTCCAAAACCTGCGCCTATCAAAATTAAAACTAACCCGACAATCGCCAGCGCAACTATAAATTTAAATTTTTTATAACGATTTTCGTCCGTCGGCGACAGCGAAGTTTGCGGAAAATACGGCGGCGGTCTTTTATCCATTAAAATTTCTCCTCAACAAATTTATAAAACATTGTTTTCTTCAATTTCCATTATCCATTTTCAATTTTACGTCAAAAATCATCTTGGCAGCGGTTGTTCCAGATTGGCAAGTCCGTAAGCCAAAACCGCCATTACCGAACCGAGTTCGGCTAATTCGTTCGGTTTAATTTTATCAAAAGTGTCGGCGGCGGTGTGATGATATTTGAAATAATTTCTGGTGTCATACCACGGCGAAAACGACGGAACGCCTTTGGTTGTAAGCGGATCAACATCCGTGCCGACTTCTTCTTTTATGTCAACAAGTCCCGCGCCCTGTGTGCTTAAAACTTTAGAAATCGGCGCAAAATACGGTACAGCTTCTCTTTTGCCCGAAAAGTAAAAGCCGAGCGGATGATCCGCGCCCAAATCGCTTTCGATTGCCGCGAAATGTTTTTCGAGATTAGCCGCTTCTTCCTGCGCGTAAGTTATCGCGCCCATCGCGCCGTTTTCTTCGTTCATCCAAGCGATAAAGCGAATCGTGCGTTTCGGTTGAAGTTTTAATTGTTTCAAAACCTGTAAAACCTGCATCGAAACCGCCACGCCGGAAGCGTCGTCAATCGCGCCTTGCCCCAAATCCCACGAATCGAGATGACCGGAAACTATGACAACTTCGTCGGGCTTTTCACTTCCCTTCAAATCGGCGATGACATTATAACTCGTCGCGTCCGGCAAAGTTTGCGGCGTGAGCAGTAATTTCATTTTGACTACGCCCATTTTCGCCAGATAAGCGATCATTTCCGCATCTTCAAAAGAAACCGCCGCCGCCGGAACTTTCGTTACTCCGTCGGCGTAGCGCATAACGCCCGTGTGCGCCAGACGATTTTGCGAACCGCCCGCCGAACGCACCAAAACGCCGACTGCGCCAAGTTTTGCCGCCGCAATCGCGCCGCCGCCGCGATACTGCACGGCTTGACCGTAAGCGTTTCCGCCGAAGCCTTGTTCCGCCATTCGCTGATCGAATTTATTGTTGAATAAAACAATTTTCCCTTTGACTTTACCCGCGCCGAGCGCAGTTAATTCGTCAAAATTATTAACGACGACAATTTCCGCAGTCAAACCTTCCGGCGCAGTCGCAACGCTTCCGCCGAGCGCGGTCGAAACGACTTTTTGCATCGTTCCTTTCGCCATTCCTTCCCATTCGACGAGTTCGCTTTTTTCCTCGCCGCGCACCCAATGCGGAACGATTACTTTTTGCAGACGCACATTTAATCCGAGTTTTTTCATCTCATCTGCAACATACTCGACGGCACGCTGCGCCTGCGCCGAACCGGACAAACGCGCTCCGATATTCATTGAAAGATAAGCGGTTTGCCGGTAAGCGTAATCGCTGTTTAATGCCGCTTTTTGAATTTTTTCTAATTGGTCAAGCGTTTTTTCCGAATACAAATTCGGAGTCGGCGCAGGCTGTTGGGCTGAAATTGCGGCGGTCAGAAAAATAAAAAGACCGATAAGAATCGCTAAATTTTGTTTCATTTTGTCTATTCGTATATGTTTTACATCATAGTTTCTCGAATTTTAACTTCTGATGCTGCGGGTTATATTGATAAAAGAATCAATCAAATTGTAGCCGGAATCTTGACTTTTTGTTTCATCCTTTTATAAAAAGTAGTTTTTCAAAAGTCAGGAAAATTTGTTAATTGAAGGCTTTTATTCGTATAAAAATTCATCAAAGTATCGTTCAAAGTATCCAGCCATCGCTTTGCCGTTTTTTACTAAAATCGGACGCTTCAAAAAAGTATATTCGTTCGCCATTAAATCTATCATTTCTTCTTCCGACAGATCACGTTCGTTAAGTTTCATTTCACGATATTTCACCGCCCGGCGCGAAAAAAGTTCATCCGCGCCGCCGAGCATTTGCGCCAGTTTTTCAACTTCTTTACGACTGAGCGGTTCTTCCTTTAAATCCCGAATTTGTGTAACTTTAACATTGTGTCTGTCCAATCTTCGCATTGCTTTTTGACAGGTCGAACAGTTTGGAAGCCAGTAAAAAATTGTATCTTTCATAATTTACGGTGCGGCGTATTCACATCTTATTCCGTTTGTCGAAATCTTCTCAAATTTTTGCTTCTTGATATTTGCCGTCCACGCTTTTTCTACCTTATAAGTTTTGGTTTTTGGCAAAAGTTCAGTCATCACAATCATATCGAGATTTTCTTTGCCAAATCTTTTGCAGCTCGAACTGTAAGAAAACATAAAGCTGTGATTTTTTTTCAAATTATCAAAGCTCAAAACGTCTTTTACTTCCCAACTCGGCACGCCTTTACTGTCTCTGCCCGTAATTTTTTCCAGCCAGAGCATAAAAGTTTTACCTTTTGTGAACCGCGTTACGCCGTAATTTTCATTGGAAGTTAAACCGCCGCCCAAATCCTTCGCGCCGTTTTGCAAGGTTTCTCCATATAACACGCCTTTATGTTTATAGCCGATATATTCGCTGTTTTTTGAAATCGCAAGTACCGGAAAAGTTACCAGCAGCAAAATAATAACTATCTTTGTTTTCATTAAAACCTGATTCCTCGTTTGTCGTATGATTTCTGACGTAACTTTTATGAGATGTTTATTTTATTACTGCGGCAGGAATTTTTTAAGTTTAATTTCTTATAAAAAATCTTCTGAAATTTCTGTGCTGAAATCAGTAAGCCGAGAAATGTTACCTTTCACGAAGGTATTTTCCGTCATCATCAATAAACGCATATTGATAATACTCAATCATTATCAATGCTTCAAGCGCGAAATTAAAAACTGTAACGGTTATCTATTGAAATGTCCCGAACCGAATTTTAGCAAGTTCGACAATCAACCGCTATTTTGAGAAAGTATAGTTTTACACAAACTTCAAAAATCAGAAAGTGAATTTATTATGAGCCAAATATCAGAACAAACGGTGTTAGACGCTTTGCGGCAAATTATTGATCCCGATTTACATAAAAACATTGTAGAACTCGGATTTATACAAGATTTAAGAATCGAAAACAGCGACGTTTCATTTCGCATCGTTCTGACCACGCCCGCGTGTCCGGTCAAAGAAGAAATGGAAACACAGGCAATCGAATTGGTCAGCGCGTTGCAAGACGTTGAAAATGTCAAAGTTACAATGGACGCGGAAGTTCCGAAAGGTCGCGGCATCGCCGGCAGCGTGAATTTGCCTGATGTCAAAAATATTATCGCCGTTTCAAGCGGCAAAGGCGGAGTCGGAAAATCAACCGTCGCCGTTAATCTGGCGGTTTCGCTTGCCTTGGACGGCGCGAAAGTCGGTTTGATGGATGCGGACGTTTACGGTCCGAATGTTCCGCTGATGCTCGGCGCGGCGCATCGTCAGCCGGAAGCCGTTGACGGAAAAATCATCCCGCTCGTCGCGCACGGCGTGAAAATGATTTCGATGGCAAATCTCGCGCCGCCCGACAAACCGATGATTCTGCGCGGTCCGATGCTGCACGGCATTGTCAGACAATTTTTATCCGATGTAAATTGGGGCGAATTAGATTATTTAATCGTTGATATGCCGCCGGGAACGGGCGACGTACAGCTTTCGCTGGCGCAACTTGTTCCCGTTCAAGGCGCGGTTTTAGTTACAACTCCGCAAATCGTTTCCTTAGCCGACGTTCGACGCGCTCTGAAAATGTTTGAAACGGTTTCGATTCCGATGCTCGGCGTGATTGAAAATATGTCGTATTTTATTCCGCCTGATATGCCCGAAAAACGCTACGACATTTTCGGCTCGGGCGGCGGAAGCGAATTTGCCGACGAAATGGGCGTTCCCTTCTTAGGCGAAGTTCCGCTCGGCATCGAAGTCCGCGAAGCAGGCGACAAAGGCGTTCCGGTTGTTATTTCAAATCCTGATTCACCGCAAGCCAAAGCATTTCGTACGGTTGCCGAGGAAGTCGCGCGGCAGATTTCCATTGAGGCGATGAAACCCGAACTCGTCATCCGTTCGCGGTCAAATTAGATTTTTATCAAACAACTTTTTAATAAAACTTGTTATCTAA
>JBDTSO010000299.1:0-4332 GCA_039931085.1 Acidobacteriota bacterium
GCATACGGCGGACCGTCGTGCAGAATAAATTTTTCCGCGTCTTTTCTCGATTCGAGAATCGTTTCGTAAAGTTTCGCGTCCTGCCATTTTTGCAGACGTGCCGGTTCTGCCTGTCCGAGATTCGCCTTTTGCGAAAAGTTTGTTTTAGGTAAATTAACGGTTTTTTTCAGTTCTAAAGGTTCATTCATACATTTATCATTTAACATTTATCATTTAACATTTATCAACCAGCAAAATGATAAATGTTAAATGATAAATGGAAAAGTCCCAAGTCGTTTGTTGACTTGGGACTCGTTTAAGCAAAGTTTTACCTTTGGCTTAACTCTTTCGAGCGAAGTCCCTTTCGGTAATAATGCTAATTGTATTGCTGCTGAATTTCATAGATTTCTCAATTAATTTATGCCAAGAAATTTTTGTTTGGTCAACTTTTAATTGAACTACCAAATCTTACAGTAATTAGCTCTAACCATTTTATCGCCCGCTTTGCAGGAAAATGCTTCGGCAAACTGCGGCAGATTGGAAAGTGGTCCGTCAACGCGGTAACGCGCGTTTGAATGCGGATCGGTCAAAACCTGCTGACGTTCAAACGCATCGGTTGATTTAGTCGCCCAAACCTGCGCGTAACCGAGGAAAAATCTTTGTTCCGGCGTGAATCCGTCAATGTTTGCCGGTTTCGGTTTGCCTTCCAGCGATTTTTGATAAGCCGCGTAAGCCATCGTCAAACCGCCGAGATCAGCTAAGTTTTCGCCGAGCGTCAATTTTCCATTGATATTCAAACCGTCTTGAATTTGATAACCATTAAATTGGTTTGCCACGCAATCGGCTCGCTCTTCAAATTTCTTGCGGTCTTCCGGCGTCCACCACATTTTCAAGTTTCCTTCCGCATCATATTGGCTTCCCTGATCGTCAAATCCGTGCGTGATTTCGTGACCGATGACCGCGCCGATTGAGCCGTAATTGATCGCGTCGTCGGCATCGGCGTTGAAAAACGGCGGCTGCAAAATTCCGGCGGGGAATACAATCTCGTTATAACTCGGATTGTAATAAGCATTGACCGTCGGCGGAGTCATTCCCCAGCGCGTTTTGTCAACCTTTTCGCCGACATCTTTGATATTGCGGGCAACTTCAAATCTGGAGACGCTTCTCGTATTGTCAAAATATGAGTCGCTGTCGAGTTTCAAACCGGCATAACCGCGCGGATGTGTATTAAAACCGATTTTGCGCTGATAAGCGTTGAGTTTTAGCAGTGCTTTTTCTTTTGTTTCGGGAGCCATCCAATCAGCTTGCTCGATGCGTTCACGATATGCCGCAAACAAATTGTCAATCAATTCACTGACACGGGCTTGCGCCGCGGGCGTGAAATTCTTTTTGACGAATTCTGCACCGAGTGCTTCGCCGACCGCGCCGTCAGTTGCGGCAACGCATTTTTTCCAGCGCGGCTGCTGTTCTTTTGTTCCCTGCAAATATTTGCTGTAAAAATCGAAATTTTCATCAACATACGCTTTTGAAAGACGCGACGCGGCGGAGTTAAGCGTCATCCAGCGCAAATAAATTTTCCAGTTTGTAAGCGGAACATCCGCCATCATTTTATTGACTTCCGTAAAAAAGTCAGGCTGACCGACGTTGATTTCCTCGACTTTCGGGACATCACGACCTGCCATATAATCCGTCCACGAAAAGTTTGGAGTCATCTCGGCAAGCTGCGCCAGAGTTCGTTTGTTGTAGCGTTTTTGCGGGTCGCGCAGTTCGACCGGCGATTTTGAAGCCATTGCGAGGCGCGTTTGAATTTGGATAACCGCCTGCGCTTTTCCGCGGGCAACTTCCGGTTTATCGCCGAGCAATTTGAACATATTCGTTACATAAATCCTGAATTTGTCGCGTGTTTCCTGCGATTTCGCGTCGCTGTTCAAATAAAAGTCGCGGTTCGGCAAACTCAGACCGCCTTGTCCGACGTTGGCAATGTTCATCGAACTGTTTTTCGCGTCCGCACCCGCACCGAAGCCAAACAGAACCGGAATCCCGGCGTTGTGCATCATCGCAATCTCGCGCTGTAAATCTTTGGTGTTTTTGATTCCGTTTACTTCTTTGAAATAAGGATTAAGCGGCGTGATACCGGCTTTTTCAATCGCCGCTTCGTCCATACACGAAGCGTAAAAATCACCGATAAGCTGTACATCGCTGCCGGACGCGGCTTGTGCCTGAACGTCGGCATCCAGAATTTCCTTCAAAGCGTTGTTGTTATTATCCGCTAATATATTAAAACTTCCCCAGCGCGAATAAGCGGCGGGAATTTGAGTGTTTTTCACCCAACTGCCGTTGGCAAACTGGAAAAAATCGGTACACGCATCAGCCGAATTATCTACTCGGGTTACGTCAAAAGCGGGCGTTTGCGCCATTGCCGACGAAAAAACGAACGAAAAAACGGTTAGAGCGATTACAAATCGCAGGTTGAATTTAGACATTTATCTACTCCTAGATTTAGATTTTGAAATTTTGATGCAGTTTTTTACGGGCAGGTTATAAAAATGTTTCACTTTGAAAATATTTTTTAAATTGTGAATAGCCGAGGCGCGGAACTTATAAAAATTATCATCGCGGAACTTCAACCGTCTTTAGAATATCGGCAATCACCGCGTCGGTTGTCGCGCCGTCGAGTTCGGCTTCGGCGCGAAGTGCGAGGCGATGTCGTAAAACCGGCAAGGCTACGTCGCGCACGTCGTCCGGTGTGGCAAAATCTCGTCCGCGAATCGCCGCGAGTGCTTTTGAACAAATCAGCAGCGCGACCGAAGCTCGCGGACTCGCACCGTAAAGAATCGTCGGATGAACCCGTGTTTTGCCGACAATTTCAACGATGTATTTTTGAATTCCGGCTTCGGTTCGCATCGCTTTTATTTCATCGCGGCAGTTTTTTACCGCATCTTTTTCCGTTAAAGAAATAATTTCGATTTGTTCGAGATGGCGCGAATTAAATCCCGCGTCCCAACGCGAAATGATTTCAAGTTCGGCATCCGGCTGCGGATAATCAATCAAAATTTTCAGTAAAAATCTATCAAGCTGTGCTTCGGGCAGCGGATAAGTTCCTTCGTATTCAATCGGATTTTCCGTCGCTAAAACAGTAAAAATCGGCGACAAACGATAGCGTTTGCCGTCAATCGTCGTTTGGCGTTCTTCCATCGCTTCAAGCAATGCGGCTTGCGTTTTCGGCGGCGTGCGGTTGATTTCGTCGGCGAGCAGAATATCCGTAAAAATCGGACCCGGACGCAAACTGAATTCCGAATTTTGCATATTGAAAACATTCGTTCCCGTAATATCCGACGGCATCAAATCGGGCGTAAACTGAATACGCGAAAACCTCGCGCCGATGATTCGCGCCAGTGTTTTGACAGTCAAAGTTTTCGCCGTTCCCGGAACGCCTTCCAAAAGTGCGTGTCCTTCGGCGAGAACGGCGACCAGAATTTGTTCGATAACTTCGTCTTGCCCGACAATGATTTTGCGAAGTTCGCCTTTGATATGCGCGACGGTTCGTGGTGTGTAATTAAGCATTTTTAATTTTGGATTTTAGATTACAGAACAAAACCCAGTAAAGTTTTAACGGCTAATATTAAAACAACAGCGATAAAAATTCGTTTGAGCCAAACATCGCTCAATTTTGTAACGGTGTGTGCGCCGATATACGCGCCGATAAACATTGTTACGGCAAGAATCGCGCCGAGTTTGTAATCTATTAAACCTTGCCACATAAAGATTAAAGTGGCAATCGCGGACGAAAAAACATTGATTAATTTGGTTGATGCAACAGATTCGGTGAACGTCATTCCGAAAAAGGCGACATAAACGGCGGTCAGCAGCGTCGTGTAGCCGCCGCTGTACAATCCGCCGTAAATTCCGAGAATAAAAGTCAGAACAAACGTCAGAATCCGCGACCGCCGTGAAATTTCCGCAGCGGCGGCAATACCCGCGTCGCGTTTGAGAAGCGTAAAAATCGTTACCGCAATCATCGCTATCGAAACGAGCAGTTTGATATTTGACGGCGTAATCAGCAAAATCAAACTCGCGCCGATTGCCGAAGCGACGAGCGTGATTATTATCAGCGGCGTGATTTTTTTCGTGTCAATCGCGCCGCGCCGCAGAAACGGAATCGTCGCGCCGACGTTCATAAAAGTCAGCCCGAACATATTCGTCGCCACGGCGATTTTCGGATCTATGCCGAATTGAAACATTATCGGAACGGTAATCAGCGAATTGCTTCCCGTGACGACACCAATGGCGGAGGTGAGAAAAAATAATACAATCAATAAAATTAAATCTGAGGTTGTCATTTTTTAATGAAAA
>JBDTSO010000300.1:0-4327 GCA_039931085.1 Acidobacteriota bacterium
CGGCGTGATGTTTGTTCGCAGATGCGGATTTAAGTAACGCAGATATTCAACTGTCGTGTCCGATGCCTGCGCCATTAAATTTAAACTGGTCGAAGGCGGTACGCGAATTCGATCATACGTCAATTGCGGCGCGGGACGGATATGTCCAAAGCCATATTGGTTGGGACTGTTGGCAATCAATATCGTCGCCAAAATATTCGGCACATAATTGCGTGTTTCCTGCGGCAAATACGGATACGCGATCCAGAAATTTGCGACTCCGGCGCGGCGGATGGCGCGGTCAACATTACCTTCGCCAGAATTATAAGCCGCCATTGCCAATTCCCAATTTCCGCTGTAGCGATTTGCCAAAAACTTTAAATATTTGGCGGAAGCCCGCGTTGCTTCTTCAAAACTGTTTCTTTCGTCAACGTAAGCCGTGCGGCGAAGACCGAAACGCGCTCCCGTTCCGGGAATAAATTGCCATAAACCGGAAGCCGAAGCCCAAGACAAAGCTGAGGGTTTCCACGAGCTTTCCACCTGCGCGAGCCACGCGACGTTTTCAGGAACGCCTTCTTCGCGGAAGATGCGCCGCGCCATTCGCATAAACATTCCTGAACGATAAAGTCCTGTTTCCATCGTCGCGCGGGCGCGCCCTTTGTAATAATTGACCCACTGCTGAACCAATGGATGCATCTGAAAGCTGAAGCCGAGCGACTTATTGGCGACCGCATACACAGCATATTGGTATTGCTGTTGCGCTTCGGGCGTATCAATATTAATTTCATCCGGTGTAAGCTCAACTTTTGCTAAATCGTCGAGCGGTGACGCTTCAAATTTTTGTTCGTTAAATCCGACTTGCATCTGTGCGGCTTGACTCTCATTTTTGTTCATCGCCGTTGCCAATTCGCTGTTTGTCGGTTCGTTCGGCTGTGTTCTGACGAGTTTGGCAATATTGTCGGCGGTTTCGTTTTTGATGTCCCAACTGCAGGTTGCCGAAAGACTGCGGACTTGCGGAAGCTGGTTGTCGGCTGGAAACTCGATGCGGTAAACAGTTTCAATTAATTGATTGTAACATTCGCGCAGTTTTTGATTTCTCTGCACGTCAACGCCCGACATCAGGAAAACTTCGATTGATTTATCAAATTTTTCGCCGGCAATCGAACGCCGATTATCCGACAAAGCGGTCAAACCTTCTTTGAAAAGAATGCCGGAATCATTAGTTAATTTGTTAACTATTCTTTCGGCTTGTTCGGCTTGCTGTGTTTTGGAATCGTTTCTTCCGCCCGAACTCGAACTGGTAATTTGTCCGTCGGCGAATGATGCTGATATAAAAATTAATAATGCAGTTATATTAAAAACCTTGTAAAGGTATGTTTTCATTAAGTTCGTCTATACTCCTTTGATGAATTTTCAGGGTTAGGGCGAATCGTTAAAACGACCTAAATAGTAATGTTAGCGTTAGCAATATCTAACGCCGATTGTATAAAAAAGTTTCTTTATTTGTCTTTGGATTTATTATAATGACAAAAACCTCTTCAAAATATCATACGAAAAATATGGTGTCAATGTATAAAACCTCGATATAACCCAGCAAATATCTTCATCATTTAGAATTGTAATGGTTTCTATCGGTTTTGTTTATCATACATTTTTGGCGGATGCTTTTTTGGACTTCTCAGCCGGAGAAATTTTATCAAGAAGTGCCTTGCTGAAAACTTCGCGCACATTCTCAACAAATATAAATGTCAAATCGTCCAAAACTTCCTGAGATAAATCTTCCAAATCGCGTTCGTTCGGCGCAGGCAAAATCACCGTTTTAATATGCGCTCGTCTTGCCGCCAGTAATTTTTCTTTGACTCCGCCGACGGGCAGGACGTTGCCTCTTAAAGTAATTTCGCCCGTCATTGCCAAATCTTTTCTGATCGGACGCTGCGAAAGGACGGAAACAATCGCCGTCGCCATCGTAATTCCCGCGCTCGGTCCGTCTTTCGGAATGGCGCCTTCGGGCAAGTGAACGTGAATGTCGTATTGGTCAAACAGGTCTTGGTCAATATCGAGTTCTTCAGCCCGCGCTTTAGCGTATGAAAACGCCGCCTGCGCCGATTCCTGCATCACTTCGCCGAGTTGTCCGGTCAACAAAAGTTTGCCTTTGCCGCGTGTTTTAATCGCTTCGATAAATAAAATATCGCCGCCGACCGCCGTCCATGCCAAACCCGTAGCGACACCGATTTCGTCTTTTTTCAATGCTTCTTCGGGGAAAATGCGCGGCGAACGCAAAAATTCGACGACATTGCTTTCGGTAATTTTGACTGGCTTAAATTCGTCTTCGAGTTCCGCTTTTTTGCGGGCGACTTTGCGGCAAACCTTGCCGATTTCGCGTTCGAGATGCCGAAGTCCGGCTTCCTGCGTGTATTGGCTGATAATCTGCATTAACGCTTTGCGGTCAAATTTTATGTCGCCTTTTTCTAGTCCATTTTCTTCGATTTGTTTCGGCAGGAGATGACGTTTGGCGATCTCCAGTTTTTCTTCTTCCGTATAGCCGGACAGCGAAATAATCTCCATTCTGTCGCGCAACGCCGGTTGAATCGTATCCAAAACATTCGCCGTGGTCATAAACATCACGTTCGACAAATCGAACGTCACGCCGAGATAATTGTCGCGGAACGTCGAATTTTGTTCAGGATCGAGAACTTCAAGTAAGGCGGATGACGGATCGCCGCGAAAATCCGCGCCGACTTTATCAATTTCGTCGAGCATAATCAGCGGATTATTTGTTCCAACTTGTTGAATAGCCTGTAAAATCCTGCCCGGCATCGCGCCGACATAAGTTCTGCGATGTCCGCGAATTTCGGCTTCGTCGTGCAGACCGCCTAATGAAAGACGGAAAAATTTGCGATTTAAAGCCCGCGCAATCGAGCGTCCGAGCGAAGTTTTTCCGACTCCCGGAGGTCCGACGAGACACATAATCGAACCTTTCGGTTTTTCCTTTAATTTGCGAACCGCCAACGCTTCGATCATTCGTTCTTTGACTCTTTCTAAACCATAATGATCTTCGTCAAGAATTTTCTCGGCTTTTTTCAGATTCAAATTATCTTTGGAAGAATTCGACCACGGCAGTTCGGTCATAATGTCGAGCCAATTTCGTAAAGTCGCCGTTTCAGCCGTGTCCGGGTGCATTCGCTCCAATTTTTTCAGTTGGCGTAACGCTTCTTCTTCGGCGTGCTGCGGCATTTTTACTTTGAGGATTTTGTCGCGGTATTGTTCGATTTCCTCGAACAGTTCATTGCCTTCGCCGAGTTCCGCCTGAATCGCCTTTAATTGCTGACGCAAAAAATACTCGCGCTGTGAACGGTCAATTTCGCCTCGCGCCTGCGTGTTGATTTCCTGCTGAACGGTCAGCACATCAATCTCTTTGCTCAACAAATCGTTGACGCGCCGCAGCCGTTTGACCGGATCGGAAATATCCAGAACACTCTGCGCGTTTTCGACTTTCAATTCGAGATTTGACGCGGACAAATCGGCTAATCTGCCGGCTTCGTCCAAGTTTGCAATAATAGCCAAAACTTCGGGCGAGATGTTTTTGCCCAGATTTGAAGCGCGTTCCATCGAACCGCGCACGTTACGGACGAGAGCTTCGACTTCCAATGAATTCGTCGGCGCGAGCGGTTCGGAAATCGGCGTGATATTCGCTTTGACATAATCGCCTTTCGCCGAAATCGAATCAACGCGGGCGCGGGAAAGTCCTTGAATTAAAATGCGAATTCGTCCGTCGGGCAATTTCAGCATTCTCATAATCACGGCAACTGTACCGACTGAATATAAATCTTCTTGTTCGGGTTCTTCCTTGTCAACGTCCTTTTGCGACACGAGCATAATCATCCGATTTTGCCCCAACGCTTCATCAACGGCTTTAATCGAACGGTCGCGTGAAACAAACAACGGCACGATCATAAACGGATAAATCACGATGTCGCGCAGAGGCAAAACGGGAAGTTGCGAAGGGATTTGGATTTGAGGGTCGCTTAAATCGGCTTCGCTCAACTTTTCCGGGAAATCTTCAATTTCATCCATATATATTTAATGTTAGGAAAAAACAAGTGGAAAGTAAAAAGTGGAAAGTCCGAAATAAAAATATGCGTTTCTCTGGAATTCTTTACGGAGTCGGAGTCGGCGTCGGCGTTTTTTTAACAATCACGCGAAATTTACCGTTTTCCAATTGTTTTAATTTGCGAATTTGCTCTGGCGTTAAATACTTTAACTCTTCTTCGGTCGCAGGCGGTGCTTTGACGTTCGGAGGCAGCGGCTTTTTCGGTGTTTTCGTCCTGATTCCGTTGTCGTCAATTAT
>JBDTSO010000301.1:0-4317 GCA_039931085.1 Acidobacteriota bacterium
GATTACACGCCGGTTTGTACAACCGAACTCGGAATGGCAGCAAAACTCAAGCCGGAATTTGATAAACGCGATGTAAAAATCATCGGATTGAGCGTTGATCCGCTCGATTCGCACGAAGGTTGGGCGAATGATATTGAAGAAACACAAGGTGCGAAGGTGAATTTTCCGATGATTGCCGACAGCGACCGCAAGGTTTCCGACCTTTACGATATGATTCATCCGAACGCGAACGATACTTTAACGGTGCGTTCGGTTTTTATCATTGATCCAAACAAAAAGGTCAGATTAACGCTGACTTATCCGGCGAGCGCGGGACGTAATTTCGACGAAATTCTACGCGTTATTGATTCGCTGCAATTGACTTCGAATTACAGCGTGGCAACGCCCGTTAATTGGAAAGACGGCGATGACTGCATTATTGTTCCGTCGCTTACGGATGATGAAGCACGCGAAAAATTTCCCGCCGGTTTTGAAACCGTCAAACCATATTTGCGCGTAACGCCGCAACCGAATAAACGGGAAAACAAGAGATGAAAACCGCATAGTTTTTTATCGGAAAGCACGGATTTTATTTACCGCTTTTTCGCGGAGAATTAAACCCGTGCTTTTTATTATTTTAATTACAATAAATCGAGTTGCGAAATATTCAGAATGTTTTAATATATTCAGTAAAAGCGGGAACAATAAATGGAATTGCGCCAAAACATAACTAATTTTTTACTCGATTATACTGCCGTTCTCGACCGTCATTTAAATATTGTTGAAATAAACGGCGCGAAACACACATTGGCTGAACAAAATCAATTTAATCCGCCGGATTTCGGCATCGGTTCAAATTATTTTGAAGCATATTTTCAACCGAAAAATGATTCGTTCACTTCGCAGGCTGCTTCGGGAATTAGGGAAATAATCGAAGGCGAAAGTTTATTTTTTGAACTCGAATATCCTTTCGATACTCCAACGAATAATTATTGGTTTCTGATGCGGGCGACGCGCATTCTCAGAGGCGCGGATTTGCGGATAATCATTACTCACGAAAATATTACAAAACGAAAATTAGAAAAAAATATGTTGCTCGAAAGTGAGCAAACTTACCGGATTCTTGCCGAAACCGCTTCGGATGTCATTATCCACATTGATGAAAACAGTCAAATTGTATTTGTTAATCAAGCTGCTAAAAGAGTTTTCGGATACGAAGTCGAAGAAATGATCGGACAATCTTTAACGATGCTGATGCCCGAACATTTGCGAAAAGCGCACGAAGCGGGCATCGAACGCTATCTCGAAACGAGAAAACGGCATATAAATTGGGAAAGTATGGAACTTCCGGCACAGCATCGGGACGGTCATATTTTTCCTATTGAAGTTTCATTCGGCGAATTTCAACAAAACGGTACGCATTTCTTTATCGGCATTGCACGTAATATAACGGAACGAAAAAAATCCGAAGAAATCATCCGAAAAACAAATGAACGGTTTCGGATTGCCGAAGAAGCGAGCAACGGGTTTTTGTATGATTTGAACCCGCAAACCAGAATCATCGAATGCACCGAAGCGGTTGGAAATGTAACGGGTTACACAAATAAAGAATTAGGAAATGACGAATTCAGTTGGAGAAATCTGATTCACGAAGACGACCGCGAAAGAGTTGCCGATTATTTTAAGAAAGTCGAAAAAAGCGAACCTGATTACAAAGTCGAATACCGCATTCTGCATAGACACGGATATTACATAAATGTTTTGGATAAAGGTTTTATCTTTCGTGATAAATTCGATAAAGCCGTGCGGATTGTCGGCACGACCGTTGATACTACGGAAAGAAAAGTTTCCGAAAATCTGCTCAAAGAAAGCGAATGCCTTGCATTATTAAGTTCGGAAGTCAGCCGGGCGTTGATTCATTACAAAACGATACGGGAAATTTTATCCGCCTGCGCCAACTCGATGGTTGAACATCTCGACGCGGCGTTTGCGCGGATTTGGACGTTAAATAAAGAAACAAATATCTTAGAATTACAGGCAAGCGCGGGAATTTATACACATCTCGACGGCGAACATTCGCGCATTCCGGTTGGCAAATTTAAGATCGGGCAAATTGCACGGGAACGGAAACCGCATCTGACAAATTCGGTTATCGGCGACGAGCGCGTCGGCAATCAGGAATGGGCGATAAAAGAAAAAATGACGGCTTTTGCCGGTTATCCGATGGTAATTGATGATAATCTAGTCGGCGTAATTGGAATGTTTTCCCGGAACACACTCGGCGAAGCCACTTTTGACGCGCTGGCTTCGATTTCCAACACAATCGCGCTCGGTATTGAGCGCAAACGCGCCGAAGAACAGATCAGGGAGAGTGAACAAAATCTACGCACATTGGCGAATTCTATTCCGCAGCTCGCTTGGATGGCGCAGCCGGACGGACATATTTTTTGGTGCAATCAACGCTGGTATGATTACACCGGAATCACGCCGCAACAAATGGAAGGCTGGGGTTGGAAATCGGTTCAGGATGCGGAAATACTTCCGAAGGTCGTCGAACGCTGGAAACATTCGCTTGAAACCGGCGAACCTTTCGAAATGGAGTTTCGGCTTCGCGGCGCGGACGGAAAATTTCGCTGGTTTTTGACTCAAGTTAATCCGCTGCACGATTCGCAGGGGAAAATTCTTCGCTGGTTCGGCACGAATACCGACATTGACGATGCCAAACAAATCGAACTCGAACGCGAACAAATTTTCAAACGCGAAAAAGCCGCCCGCCACGAAGCCGAAGAAGCCAACCGCGCCAAAGACGAATTTCTTTCCGTTTTGTCGCACGAATTGCGGACTCCGCTCAATTCAATGTTGGGTTGGGTAAAAATGCTGAACGCCGGAATGTTAGACGAAGAAAAGAAACAGCACGCATATACCGTAATCGAGCGCAACATCAGACAGCAAAACGATTTGATCGAAGACCTTTTGGACGTTTCGCGCATAATTTCCGGCAAAATGAAAATCGAAACCGAGGAAGTTGATTTTGCTGCGATTGTCGCAAGAGCGATTGAAAATATCAGACCGATTGCCGACGGAAAGAGCATTTCAATCGAACTTCAAAAAGCCGACGACGAACAAAAAATTATTGGCGACGAAACCCGTCTGAATCAAATCGTCAATAATTTATTGAGCAACGCCGTCAAATTTACTCCCGAAAACGGCAAAGTCAATGTCAAACTTTCAAACACAAACGGCAAAGTTCAACTCGATATAAGCGACACGGGAATCGGCATCGCACCGCAATTTCTGCCGCATATTTTTGACCGTTTCCGCCAAGCCGACAGCACGACCAGACGCGCCCAAAGCGGTTTGGGCTTAGGTTTAACGATTGTCCGCCATTTAACGGAACTTCACGGCGGAAAAATAAACGCTGCAAGTTCCGGCGCGGGAAAAGGCTCGACTTTTACGATTAAATTTCCGCAAAAATCGAATTCCGAACAGATGGCACAGCCGAAAGCTGAAAGTTTTATCAGAGCAGATAATCATAATTTAAAGGATGTCAAAATTTTGCTGGTTGACGACAATTGCGACGGTCTGTTGCCATTAAAGATGCTTCTGGAAATCAAACAAGCCGTCGTCGAATGCGTTGATTCGGCACACGGCGCACTAAAAAAACTAGCCGAAGAACGCTTTCATATTCTCATCAGCGACATCGGAATGCCCGATATGGACGGTTACGAATTGTTAAAAACTTTGCGCGAAATGAATGACAACGAAAACAAGGAAATTCCGGCAATCGCGCTGACGGCTTACGCTTCGATTCAAGACCGCGAACGCGCCTTAAACGCCGGTTTCCAACAGCATCTTTCCAAACCGATTGATTTTGACCAATTTCTTTCGGCGGTGGAAAATCTGGTAAATCAAACGAAATGAACGCTGCCAAACCCGAAAAATTAATCTGCGAATCGTGCGGTGAAGAATTCGACTGCGGCGCAAGCGTCGGAAAATGCTGGTGTTTCGATGTTGCTCTCAGTCGGGAAACTTTGACGCAGATGGAAAATGATTTTCGCAACTGCTTGTGTAATAATTGTTTGCACAAATTAAAAATCACGGAGCAAAACAAATGAAAATTTTAAGTTCGATAATTCACGGTTATCTCGATTTTTTAACGGTCATAATTTTCGCCGTCGCGCCGACAGTTTTCGGTTTCGACGGTTTGCCCGCGTATATTTCCTACGCTTTAGCCGTCATTCATCTCGCTTTGACGTTAATCACGGCTTTCCCGAAAGGAATTATCGGCATCGTCCCGTTCACGATTCACGGCGGCATCGAACTCATCGTTGCGATTGC
>JBDTSO010000302.1:0-4279 GCA_039931085.1 Acidobacteriota bacterium
TCAACGGCAACGGTCGCCGTCAGACAAATTTCAGCTTGGACGGCAGCACCGGCAATGACGATTGGGGCAGACAGACGATTTTTACGAATATTCCTTTAGCGACGATTCAGGAATTTACGGTTTTGACCAATCCGATTTCAGCGGAATTCGGGCGCACAGCCGGAAACGTCGTTAATATCGTTACCAAATCCGGCACAAACGATTTTCACACGGACGCAACTTTTCTGCTTCGTCCAAGCGGTTTGCAAGCCGGACAGCCGCTTGCCGCACAGCGCACGCGCGACGAACTTTTTCAATTCAGCGGCGTTGTTTCCGGTCCGATTATCGAAGACAAAACGCATTTTTTAATCGGCGCGGAAGGCAATCGGCAAAGACGTTCGACGGTGATTTCATCGCCGCTTGCCTTCGGATCGGTTTTTGACGGTAAATATAAACAAGCGTTATTTTTCACCCGGCTCGATCATCAAGTCAACGAAAACAACACTTTGACCGGACGTTTTAATTTGGAAAGATTTACCGACAGCAACGCCAACGATGCCGTCGGCGGTTTGAATCTGCCGAGTGCGGGACGGGTTTTTGAACGCAATACTTATTCGGCGCAGCTTTCGGAATCAGCCGTCTTGAGCGAAAAAATCGTCAACGAAGCGCGTTTTGAATTTCAACTCGGTTCGCCGATTACGCAATTCACGCCGACCAGTCCGTCAACGCAGTTTATTCGCCCGATTTCAACCGAAGGCGAATCACGCGGCGCGTTTCTGCTCAATCATCAATATCAATTTGCCGATACGCTTTCGCTAATTTACGGCAGACAATCAATTAAATTAGGCGGCGATGTAGAATTTTCTTCGTCCGGCGGCAACGGTCAGGAATTCGGCACGGGTTTTGTTTTAGGACAATTTCGATTTAAAAACAACGCCGCAACCAATAATCCGAATATTCCGACATCCGCTTTGAGTTTTAGCGATGTCGCATCTTTCACACAAAGTTTCGGCAACGCCAATTACAACGTCCGCGAATATTTATGGTCTTTGTTCGCGCAGGATGATTTTCGTGTGCGTCGTGATTTAACATTAAATTTGGGTTTGCGTTATGATCGGCAGACGTTCACCGACGACACGAATAATTTCGCGCCGCGAATCGGTTTTGCCTACAATGTTTTGGGCGACAATAAAACGGTTGTGCGCGGAAGTTACGGTATTTATTACTCGCAGCTTCGCGCCAATCTCGGAGCGCAATTCGGTTTGGGCGGTCCGAACGGCGTTTTTACATTTTCCGTTCAGCCCGGACAATTCGGTTTTCCGACATCATTTAACGCGCTTCCGTCATTTCCGGCGGGCGCGGATCTGCCGGCGCGAAACATCGTCATTCGTCCCGGACGCGCCGATTTTTACAACCAATTTTTCGACGTTTCAAAACTGCGCGGTTATCCCGCCAAACTTCTTAATCCATATACGCAGCAAGCGACAATCGGAGTCGAACGCGATTTGGGGAACAATTTTTTCCTGAAAGTTGATTACGTTTATTCGCACACTGCTGACATTGATCGTTCGCTTGATTTGAACGCGCCCGCGACATTTACGCCGACGGGCAGCACAACCGCGCTGTCAACCCGCACGGCGGCGGCGGCGGATTTGACCAGACCGATTACGCCGACAATCAACGGTTTCAGAAGAATTCAAGTCGTAACCAACGAAGGCGTGAGCGATTATAACGGCTTGCAGGCTAATTTTGAAAAAAGATTCAGCCGCAATCTTTCATTTTTGGCAAGTTATACGCTTTCCAAAACGACGAACACGGTTGAACCGGATGCCGGAAACGGCGATCCGCTCGATGTCAACCAATTAGGCGAATTTGAGCGCGGTTTGAGCCTTTTAGATCAACGCCACCGTTTCGTTCTGAGTGGTTATTATCAACTGCCGTATGGATTTACCGTCGGCGGCGTAACAACACTTGCATCGGGCAGACCTTACGCGATTACGACGGGAAGCGATTCAAACGGCGACGGTTCGACGGCAGATCGTCCGTTTGATTTACAAAGCGGAACTTATCTGGAACGTAACGCAGGGCGCGGCACATCGACTTATTCGACGGATTTGTTCGCACAAAAATCGTTTCTTTTTAAGGAAAGGATGAGTTTGGAATTTCGCGCCGAAGTTTTTAATGTTTTTAATCATTTAAATGTTTATGGGCGCAACGGGAATTACGGAAATGCTTTGCTTGGCAATCCGTCGCCGTCGCTCGGTAATCCAATCAGCGGTATTGCCAATGTTGATCCGAACCGCGAAATTCAGTTTCAAATCAGATTCCGATATTAAAAAAAACTTCGCGTTTTGAGTTCAAACTTTAGTTTGTCTGAGCCTGCGAGTGCGTTGCGCGGAAACTGCCGGCGAAGCGCGGCGTTTGGCAAACTAAAGTTTGAACTCAAAACGCACAACACATAATGAAATTCAGATTTTTTTACGCAATTTTAACAATTACGCTGTGTTTTTTAACTTTAAGCGGCTGTAATTCTGTTGCGGAGAATAAAAATTCCTCAACCGTTAAAGACAGTTCGCGCATCGTTTCAGTCGGAACTGCGATCACAGAAACCATTTACGCGCTCGGCGCGGGCGAAAGAGTTGTCGGCGTGGACAATTCAAGCCGCGAATATATTCCCGATGCTAAAAATCTGCCGACAGTCGGCGCACGTAACGCTTTGAACGCTGAAGGAATTTTGTCTTTAAAACCGACGCTCGTAATTTTGGGCGCAGATTCTGCCCCGCCGCAAATTTTTGATCAATTGCGAAACGCCGGAATCGCTGTTTTGACTTTAACGCCCGATTACACAACCGAAACCGTCAAATCAAAAGTTTTGACGATTGCCAAAGCCGTCGGTATGGACGCGAAAGCGGCGGAAATCAACAATGAAATTGACAATAAAATGAGCGAAGTCAATAAAATGCTGGCAAACGTAAACGAAAAACCGAAAGTAATGTTCGTCGGGCGCGGACCGAATATGCCGAACGCCACAATGTCGGGCGCGGGAACGACGATTGACGAAATGATAAAACTGGCGGGCGGCACAAATCCTTTTACAGACTTTACAGGATTTCGTGAGATGACCGACGAAGCCGTCGTCGCCGCGCAGCCGGATATTATTTTGATGACGATAAAAAGTTTTGAGCGCAGCGGCGGCGTTGACGGCGTTTTAAAATTTCCCGGTGTCGCGCTTACGCCTGCAGGAAAAAATAAACGAATTGTCACCGTTTCTGATATGTATTTTCAAGGTTTTGGTCCTGGTGTCGGCACAGCCGTGCGCGAACTTGCCGTTAAATTTCATCCCGAATTAGCCGAACAGAAATAATTATCCACAGATAAACACAGATAAACACGGATAAGAATTTTAGATTTACCGCTCGGATTTTATCTTTTGATTTATCTGTGTCAATCTGTGTTTATCTATGGATGAAAAATTTCCGAACGCCGATTGAATGAGTGAAACCAGAGAAAATATAACCGCCCGAATTTTTCCCGGTTTGCGGACGAAATTAAAAAACAAACGCGGGCGCGTCGTGCTTTTCGTTTTATTTCTGCTTTTAATTTTTATCGCTTTAATTTCCGCCGATATTGGCGCGGTTGAGATTTCGCAGCAACAGATTTTCGCTATAATTTTCAAAAAAATCGGCGTTCATCTTTCGACGGATTTTACGATTCAGCAGGAATCAACTTTGATTGATATTCGACTGCCGCGAATTGTTTTGGGTGCGCTTGTCGGCGCGGCTTTGGGAATTTCGGGCGCAGCAATGCAAGGGCTTTTTCGCAATCCGCTGGCTGATCCGAGTTTGATTGGAATTTCGAGCGGCGCGGCACTTGCGGCAACATTTGTCGTGATTGCCGGCGATGTCGTTTCGTTTTCAATGCCGCCGTTTGTTCAGCTTTTTGTTTTTCCAATTGCCGCATTCATAGGCGCAATTATAACAACTATCATTATTTACCGGCTTTCGACCATCGCCGGACAAACCGCTGTCGCCACTTTGCTGTTAGCCGGAATCGCTATCAATGCTCTCGCGCAGGCGTTTTCCGGCTTTTTGACTTTTTACGCCACCGACACGCAGATTCGCTCACTGACGTTTTGGAAATTGGGCAGTTTGGGCGGCGGAAATTGGACGAATATTTTGGTCATCGCGCCTTTTATTTTAGTTCCGATTTTATTGTTTTCTAAATTGGCGCGTCCGCTCAATGCGTTGCTTTTGGGCGAATCCGAAGCCGGACATCTCGGTTTCGACATCGAAAAAGTTAA
>JBDTSO010000303.1:0-4267 GCA_039931085.1 Acidobacteriota bacterium
TCATTATCGGCGGCGGCGTGGTCGGCACGGAAGCGGCGAAAATGGCAGTCGGTTTCGGCGCGCACGTTACTATCATTGATATAAATTTAGACAGATTGCGCCAACTCGATGACATCTTTTTGTCAAAGGTGCAAACGCTTGCTTCAAGCCGTTATGCGATTCAGGAAGCGATTTCTTATGCCGATTTAGTCATCGGCGGCGTTTTGGTGGTCGGTGCGGCGGCTCCGAAACTCGTTACGCGCGATATGCTCAAAGTGATTCCGAACGGCGCGGTTCTAGTTGATGTGGCGGTTGATCAAGGCGGATGTTTTGAAACAACGCACGCGACAACGCATTCAAATCCGACGTTTTACGAAGAAGGTGTTTTGCATTACTGCGTTGCAAATATGCCGGGCGCAGTTCCGAGAACTTCGACATTTGCGCTGACAAACGCAACTTTACCGTATGCGCTGGCGTTGGCAAATAAAGGTTTTGAAAAAGCGATTCAGGACGATAAAGGTTTGGCGGAAGGTGTCAACACTTATGCCGGAAAATTAACTTATGAAGCGGTTGCAGATTCACAAAATTTAGAATACACGCCGCTTGAAAGTTTGATTGACGGCTTAGCGGCAAAAGCGAGTAATTAACTGTGAATGGTTAAGTGATGGATGATGAATTAAAGAGTTTTTTACATTCGTCATTCATCATTTACCGTCAAAAAAAAGTTGTTAAGTTTTAGCTTGCTCATCTAAAAGATTTGAAAGTGTCTTAGTGATTTCCGCCGTCATATTTTTTCCCCCATCAAATAAGCGTCAGCCAAACAATTTTCTTTTTCTGCTTCTCCTTTTTGGTCAAGCCCGTTTAGGATGACAAATGGAATGTGTTTTTTATCCGGGTTTTGGCGCAGCATCGGCACAAATCATAGCCAGTCATATTTGACATCACAGCATCGGCGACAACTGCGTCAATTTCGTTTTCAAGTGCCGCTTTCATCGCTGCCAAACCGTCTTTTGTCGCAATCACGTCATAATTTGCTTTCTGCAAAATTACTTCGACAAACCGCCGCATCGAATCGTCGTCTTCTGCCAATAAAATTTTCTTTTTTGAGAGGTTTTTGTGATTTTCAACAGACATTTATTTTCTTCAATCTTTGATTAGCTCAAATTCTGCGAGAATTTCAGAATATTGCTGAGTGTATTGATTTTGAAATTTTTAATATAAAACCACAACTTGGGAAAATTAACAACCATTTAGCACTTAAAACACACTAAATTGTGATATAAATTAATTAACCGATTGTTTGCGGACGAAGCTATGAAAAGATAATTCATTTGCCGCATCACTTAATAATACTTATAATTTTTTATTTATTTTCATTGAATTTTTAGATGTACGAATTTGCAGTTACACCAGCAGTTACACAGTTAAGAAGACCGGGCGTTTTGATTTCGGAAGTTGCGCCGATGAGTTTGGCTGAAGAATTGGAGCTTGCCGCCGGCGATAGAATTGTGCGCGTTAACGGGCGACGGGTGCGCGATTATCTAGATTTTCGTTTTCAGACGGCGGGCGAAACAGAGATGACTTTGCTCGTCAAAAAGACGAACGGCGAGAGTTGGGAACTTGAAATAGAACGTGAAGAAGGCGAAGATTTCGGTTTTGAATTTGAACAAATTGTGCCGCGCCAGTGCGCCAACGAATGTCTTTTTTGTTTTTGCAAAGGTAATCCCGAAGACGCGCGACCTGCGCTTTTTGTCCGCGATGAAGATATTCGCCTTTCATTTCTTTACGGCAATTATACGACTTTAAGTTCGATCACCGACGACGAAATGAAGCGCATTGTCGAACAGCGTCTTTCGCCGCAATATGTTTCAGTTCACGCAACGGATTTAAAAACTCGCGCCTTTTTGCTCGGCGTTGACGAAAAACGCGCCGATATTTTTGATAAACTAAACAGACTTCTTGACAATAATATTGAAATCCACGCGCAGGTTGTTCTTTGTCCCGAAATAAACGACGGCAAACAACTGGAAAAAACGCTGCGCGATTTAGCTTCGCATTATCCGAAAGTCGTTTCGACGGCGGTTGTTCCGGTTGCGCTGACGCGCTACAACAAAGACGAACGGTTAACGCGCGTTACGCCGGAGTTTTGCCGCCGCACAATAAAAGAAGTTGAAAAACTGCAAAGGGAATTTCGCCAAACGCTCGGCGTAACCTTTGCGTTTCTCGGTGACGAAATTTATATCAAAGGCAATGTGCCGATTCCTTCACGCCGGCATTACGGTAATTATCCACAAATCGAAGACGGTGTTGGAATGATTCGCTCTTTTTTGAACTCGTTTGAAAATTTGCTTAAAAAAGTTCAAAGTTCAAAGTTCAAAGTTCAAAATTATTCATTCGAAAACGGAAAAAATGTCAGAACACATAAACTAGCGATTAAACCGGGAGTTCAAAAACCAAAAAACAGTGTCCAAAAACCAAAAACTCTTTACGGAACGATTCTAACCGGCGAAATGTTCGCGCCTGTTTTGAGCGAGCAAATCGAAAAATTAAATTATCTCGCGGGTTCAAAATTAAAAGTTCTCGCCGTTCCGAATACCTATTTCGGCGGCGACGTTTCGGTTGCCGGACTGCTTACCGGACAAGATTATCTGGCAGTCAAAGATAAAATTATCGGAGATTTTGCGATTATTCCAAAACACACAATAAAATCCGACGAACCTATTTTGCTTGACGGAATGCAGTTTGAGGAATTAAAAGCGCAATTTGATGTGCCGATTTACGACTTGGATATTGAAGATTTGACAGAGTTGATTTCCGCCTTCGCTTTGAGTCAATCTTCGCTGAACAACTAACCATTTGGAACATCGGAGTAACAATATCGTCGTTTATAAAATCCAATCTCGCTCGTGATTTGCGAAAAGTCTTGTATTTACAAGGCTTTTTTTGTTTAAATCCACAAAATTAACTAATGGCACAATCATTGCAAACGATAGATTGAAGGCACGGCTGCCAAAAAGAAAAATCAAGCCTTGCCGCGAATTTTACAATCAAAGGAGAAAATATATGAATCGTTTTAGAAATTTAATTGCTGTTTTCGCTTTCTCTCTCCTAATTTTAGGCTTACCGGCAATCGCTTCCGCGCAGTGGCGCAACAATCGGGACAATGATGATTACAACCGCAACGGGAGTTATGGTCGCAACGACGATTATAACCGCAATGGCAGATATGATCGGAATTTGAAGTCGGTCGTCAAAAATTTGAAAAATCACAGCAAAGATTTTGCCAAACGGCTTGACCACGAACTTGACCGCAGCCGTTATGACGAACGACAGCGCGAAGACCGTTTGAATGATTTAGCCAAAAGTTTCGCTCACGCGGCGGATCATCTCGAAGACGAATACGACGGCAGAAGCGATTACAATCGAAGTCGTAATGAAGCGCAGCAAGTTCTGGCTTTAGGTTCGCAACTCGACCGCGCGCTTTCAAACGCTCGCTTAAACAATAATGTTGACCGCGATTGGGCGAGAGTTCGTCAAGACCTCAACATTTTAGCGAATGCTTACAACTACAATTATAATAATCGCAACAGCCGCAATGATGATTACAATCGCAATAACCGCAACAATCGCAATCGTCAAGGCAACAATGATTGGTGGAGAAACCTTCCGTTTCCCAACTAAATTTTTATAAAAGTTGTGCGCTCCCAGCAGTATCGGCGACGCTTTTGACAGTCTGAGCTTTTTTTAAGCTCAGACTTTTTTTATTTCTGATTATGAAAATTTAATCGTTTGATTTATTCAGTTCAAAGGTGTGAGAAGTGATCGGCAAACCCGAAGCATCGTCAAATTCCGTTCCCGCCGTTACGCCGATTCGGGCAATTTCTTCGCCGGTTTTATTTTCCTCATTGTAAACAGCAAACAATGCGCCGAGCGCATAGACGCTGCCGCTGCCGTTAGCGTAAAACTTTGAAAATTCCTGAACGTAACGATAAGAACTCAAACCGAAAATACCGTTTGGATTGGCAATCAAAATATCGCCGCGAAAAGTTTCAAAATCCTCTTCGTCGTCAGGACGCAAATAATAAGTTTCCTTCAGTTCTTTGTGCAAAAGTAGCCCGAAACGGAAAATGTCGGCGGCATTTTCCAAAGAAACTTTTTTCTTCGTTCTGGTCAGAAAATCCTGAACGGCAATTCCTAAACTCGCCGAACCCGTAACGCCGAGATAATTTTCCTGATATTTAAAAATCTTCTCATTGTTGACAATATATTCCGCCGATTCCTTCGTATT
>JBDTSO010000304.1:0-4267 GCA_039931085.1 Acidobacteriota bacterium
AGCATCAATTCGGCGTGTGGTCGGCGATTGCCATTCACGATACTTCTTCGGTGGTTGGCGCGGCGGCAAAATATGGCGACGAAGCTCTGCAAATTGCGACCACAGTTAAATTGGCGAGAGCTTTGTGGATTGCGCCCGTCGCTCTTTTGTTTGCGTTTATTTACCGACCTAAGCAAGGCGAAACTAAAATACGAGAGATAATTCCGTGGTTCATTTTTTTGTTTCTGGCGGCAACCGTTTTGAGAACCTACGCTCCGGTGCAAATTCAGCCGAGTCTTTTTGAATCGCTTGTAATGCTTGCGAAAACGGGTTTGACCGTAACGCTTTTTTTAATCGGCGCGGGTCTGTCGCGTGAAACTATCAAAAAAGTCGGCGTTAAACCGCTTATTCAGGGCGTTTTTCTTTGGATTTTAATTTCGATTGTTTCACTTTGGGCAGTTTTGCATTTATTATAGTTGTTAAATGGAACAACCAATCAAAGAATCAATCGTTAAGCCTAATCGCGAAATAAAGGGCGTTGTCGAACCGAAACTGGTTCGCATCATTTCATTTATAATTATCACGCTTTCGCTCGTCGCCTGCACGGTTTTGTGCATTCTGGCGATCTGGCAGTTTACGCAAAGCGATGCGGTTTGGCGGGCAGTCGCAACCTTTATGGTCGTCAGCGTCGCAACCGGAATCTTCACTTTTGTCAACGAAAAATTAGGATGAATATTCTGTGTTGAAAAAATTTCAGTTTCATATTGAACAGACGATTTACAAAAACCGTCTCGATAAATTTCTGTTTGACGAAATCACATCTCTCAGCCGAATGTATCTGAAACATCTGATTTTAGAAGGCAACTGCGCCGTCAACGGTAAAGTCGAAAATGCCGGTTATCATTTGCAATCGAGCGATTTTGTGGAAATCGAAATTGAGATGAAAGCGGAAATCGAAATGATTCCCGAAAACATTCCGCTTGAAATCGTTTTTGAAGATTCCGAATTGATTGTCTTAAGTAAACCTTCGGGAATGCTGGTGCATCCGACAAAAGGCGTGCGGCGCGGCACTTTGCTCAACGCGCTGCTTTTTTATTTAAATTCTAATGAAACAGGCGAAATTGAAACAGGCAAATTGACTCGTGCAGGTCTGGTTCATCGCCTTGACAAACAAACTTCGGGTTTAATGGTCATCGCCAAAAATCCGCGCTCGCACCGCATTTTGTGCAGTCATTTTCAGCGCAGACTCGTCGAAAAAAAATATCTCGCCGTTGTCGAAGGAATTGTCTGCGAAGATTCCGGCACGATCAACGCGCCCATCGGACGCGATGCGGAAGAACGAGTTTGGAAAATCTCACCTGACGGAAAATCCGCCGAATCGCGTTTTCAAGTCGTTGAAAGATTTGCGGATAAAACACTTTTAGAACTCGAACCCGTTACAGGCAGAACCAATCAACTGCGACTTCACTGCGCTCATATCGGATATCCGATTATCGGCGACGACAAATACGGCGGACGCGAATTTCAGCGTCTTTGTCTGCACGCTTCAAAACTTGCCTTTTGGCATCCCAACGGAAACGAGCGGTTGGAATTTGAAAGTTTATTCGATATGAATTTCGCTTGAAGAATTTTTTATGAGTCATTTATTATTCGATAAAAGCTCGGCGATTTGCCGTTTCAATTCTTTAATTTCGTCGCGCATTCTTTGCAGTGATTTAAAGTGAGCATTTTGGCGTTTGTATTCGTCGAGCGGCTGGACGGGCGTTCCCCACCAAACTCCGGCGCGGACAATTTTGTGCGGCAAAACTCCGGCTTGCGAACCGATTATCGCGCCGCTTTTCACCGTCGCGTGGTCGCCTATTCCGACTTGTCCGCCGATGACGCAATCGTCTTCGATAATTGTGCTACCCGAAATTCCGGTCTGCGCGGCGATGATGACTCGTTTTCCGATTTGGACGTTGTGCGCGATTTGCACGAGATTGTCAATTTTCGTGCCTTCGCCGATGCGCGTTTCGCCCAACGCGCCGCGATCAACGCAGGAATTTGCTCCGATTTCGACATTATCTTCAATGACAACCGTGCCGATTTGGGGAAATTTTACATAACCGTTTACGCCGTCACGGACATAGCCGAAACCATCCGCGCCGATGATCGCGCCGGCGTGAATAACGCAGTCGTGTCCGATTGAAACATTGTCGTAAATGATGCAATTCGGATGAATAATCGAATTTTTTCCTATTGAAACATTTATGCCAATTCGCACACCGTCTAAGATTTGCGTTCCATAATTGATAAAACAATCTTCGCCGATAGTTACGAATGCGCCGATAAAATTTGCAAGAATGTTTTTAAGCGGTGAATCAATAATGGCGGTTTTATGATTATCTTCGGTGCGCCATTTGAACGGATGAAGTTTTTCAGCGATTTTGGCAAAACCGAGTTTCGGATTTTTAACTTTGATACAAGAGCAAGGAAGTTTAGCCTCGAAATCTTCGGGAACGAGCAGACAAGACGCTTTTGTTTGAGAGAGGTTTTCGGCTTTTTCGGCATTCTCGACAAACGAAATCTCGCCCGTTTGAGCGTTTTCCAAACTCGCCACGCGCAAAATTAAGACTTCGGAATCTCCGCTAAGTTTTCCATTCAAAAATTCGGCAATTTCTTTAATCTTCATCTTTTATTCTGTCTGGCGAAATCGAAATATCAATCTTCTGTGCTTTTGAATTTTCCATTTCTTCGTGTAAATCTACGGGTTGTAAAACCGGCGACAGCGGACTGCGGATAATGCCGCCGCTCGTATCGCTGATGTTATGAATCGTCATAAAGGCATTGCTGTCAATGGCTTTTACCGTATCTTTTATCTTCGGAATTTCGTAGCGCGTTACGACGCAGTATAAAATTTCACTGGCGTATTGATGTTTGCCGCCACTTCCGGCGAAAACCGTTACGCCGCGTTCGAGTATATCAACAATTGCCTGCCGAATTTCCTGACTTTTCGGCGAAACGATAATTACGCCACTATATTCTTCGATGCCGTGAATCAAAAAATCAATCGTTTTGGAAGCAGAAAAATACGTCAGCATCGAATACAGCGCAGGTTCGATACCGAGAAAAAACGCCGCCACCGAAAACAAAACGACGTTAAAAGCGAAAATAAAATCGCCGACCGTTAAGCCAGTTTTACGGCTGACGAGCAGAGCGAGAACTTCCGTTCCGTCCAAAACCGCGCCGCCGCGAATCGCCAAACCGATGCCCGCGCCGAGAAAAAATCCGCCGAAAACCGCCGCCAACAATTTGTCGTGCGTTATTTCCGGGTAAGGCACGACAAAAACTGTGATTGCCAGACCGACAATCGCAATCGCGCTGCGAATTGAAAACATTTTGCCGATTTGCCGCCAGCCGATAATGACAAACGGCGTGTTGATTAAAAGAATGAGAATTGAAAGCCGAATGCCGGAAAGTTCCGAAACGAACATCGAAGTTCCGGTTACGCCGCCGTCAATAAAATGATTCGGGATCAAAAAACCGCGCAAGCCTAATCCGGCGGCGAGTATGCCGACGATGATTAAAATTATCCGAACGACTTTGCGAAAAAAATCGGTCATAAATTATTTGCGCTTTTCAGTTTCGTTGACGACGCTTTGCAGGAAAATTTCTGTTCCTTCAATTGTAAATCCGTGTTCGCGTTCGATTCGTTTTAAAACGGATGCGCTTTCGCTATCTAAAAAATTCAAATCGGCGAGATCAATCGTCAACTTTTTACCGGATTCCAACTGCATTTCAAGCGCAATTTTTTCCAGCAAAGCGGCATCTTCCAGTTCCATTGAACCGGCGACGCGCAAAATTATGTTTCCGGTTATCGTGTCTTCGATTTGATTGATTGTCGTCGGCATAATTTACTTGTGATTTAACGAAAAATTTTGTGTAAAAGCAAATAATGGAAAAGACTTCACCGGAAATTTCAAGCGAAGTCTTTTTATTGGCAGGGTTATTATGGCGGGTGTATGAAAATTATAAACTTGCCGCGTCGCCTTTACTGCCGCGATTTTGGAATCTTTCCTTGCGACGTTCCTTCATCTGATCTTTCAAGGCTTTGGCTTGTGTTTGTTGTTCAGGTGTCAAAATCGCAAAAATCTGTGATTTTGTACGTTCTTTTTCAACTATCAACTGCGCCATAATATTCGCTTGCTGTGCTGCTAAAGACTGAACTTGCGCTTCGTTAAAATTGCCGTCGGCGGTTGCCGCTGAAAGCTGCTGATGAATTGATTTCATACTTTCACGCAAAGGCTGA
>JBDTSO010000305.1:0-4263 GCA_039931085.1 Acidobacteriota bacterium
GAAGAATACGACATCTGGCATCGCAAACGGCTCGATATGAAACCCGGAATTACCGGACTTTGGCAGGTTTCCGGCAGAAATCGTTTGACGTTTGATGAAATGGTCAAAATTGATTTGTATTATATTGAAAATTGGTCGCTGTGGCTTGATTTAAAAATAATTTTACTGACTTTGCCTGCGATTTTGCGCGGCGACGGAACACAGTGAAAAGTAAAAAATAAAAAGTAAAAAGGCAAAAGTGAATATTCTTGAACATAACAGCAAGGCTTGGGATAAATTAGCCGACGAAAATATCGAATGGAGCGTTCCGGTTTGTGCGGAAGAAATCGAGCTGGCGCGGCGCGGGACGTGGGAAATAATTTTAACGCCGATTAAACCTGTTCCGCGCGAATGGTTTGGCGATGTTCGCGGGAAAGATATTTTGTGTCTTGCGTCCGGCGGTGGTCAGCAAGTGGCGATTTTAGCGGCGGCGGGCGCGAATGTTACGTCGTTTGACGCTTCGGCAAAACAGCTTGAACGGGACAGATTTGTCGCCGACAGAGAGAATCTCGAAATCACAGCGGAACAAGGAGATGCGGCTGATTTATCGAGATTTGAAAACGAATCTTTCGATTTAATTTTTCATCCGTGTTCAAATTGTTTTATGTCCGAACTTCAACCGATTTGGAATGAATGTTTTCGCGTTTTGCGGCGCGGCGGCGTTTTACTTTCGGGTTTTAATCAGCCTTTCATCTATATTTTCGACCGTTTCGCCGAAGAAGAAAGAGATATTTTGGAATTCAGACATAAAATTCCGTATTCGGATTTTGAGTCGCTTGACGAAGACGAATTAAACAAAATGCTCGAAGCGGGCGAACCTTTGGAATTCAGCCACACGCTCGACGAACAAATCGGCGGACAAATAGCCGCCGGATTTTTAATCGGCGGTTTTTATGAAGATTGGTGGACGGACGAAGCGCGGATTTTGAATGAATATATCCCGACTTTTGTGGCGACAAAGGCGGTAAAATCGTAGCTTTTATTTTCATTAAAAATGTCGAATATTTCCGAAATTTTGAAAAACGCCACCGAAGTTTTGCAAAAAAATAACGTCGCCGAACCGCGCCGCGAAGCGACTTCCCTGCTTGCGTTTGCCTTGCAAAAAAACAAAACTTTTCTCATCGCGCATTCCCAATACGAACTTTCCGCCGAAGAAGAAATGCGCTTTCGTGAATTTTTGCGGCGACGCGCAAAGCGTGAACCTTTTCAATATATTACGGGAAAGCAGGAATTTTACGGTTTGGATTTTGAAGTTACAAAAGATGTTTTGATTCCACGCCCGGAAACCGAGTTGATTGTCGAAAATGTAATTGAACTTTTGCCGGAAAACGCCAAATTTTGCGAAGTCGGCATTGGTTCGGGCTGTATTTCGGTTTCAATTCTGCACGAAATTAAAACGGCTTCGGCGATTGGTTTGGATGTTTCCGAAAAGGCTTTGCAAATCGCCGCAAAAAATGCTGAAACTCACAATGTTTCAGACAGATTAGAGTTAAAGATTTCAGATGTTTTCGATATTTTACAAGCCGAAAAATTTGACTTTATAGTTTCAAATCCACCATATATTTCAAGCAAAGATATAAAAAGTTTACAAACGGA
Source organism: Acidobacteriota bacterium (assembly GCA_039931085.1). Lineage (GTDB taxonomy): Bacteria > Acidobacteriota > Blastocatellia > Pyrinomonadales > Pyrinomonadaceae. The sequence goes on from JBDTSO010000305.1 coordinate 1,636, forward strand.
AGTGCGTGATTTTGAACCGCTTTCAGCTTTGACGGACGGCGCGGACGGGCTTTCGATTATCAAAAAAATTGTTGACGATGCTCCGCAATTTTTAAAGCCGCACGGATTTTTATTAATGGAAATCGGTTTCAGTCAGGCAAACGAAGTAGAACAGATGTTTTCGTCAAACATCTGGCAAAGTGTCGAAGTTTTACCCGATTTGCAAAATATACCGCGAATTGTCAAAGCAAATTTAGTTTTTCACATTTAGTTTCTAGTTTTCAGTTTTTAGTTTCTTTCTGATATATTCAATGTATCGAAAATTTAACAGGATTTTTGCTGCAAATTTAATTGCGAAAAGGAGATAAATATATGAAATACGAATACGAAAACGAAAGAGAAGACGGTGCGACGACTAAAATTACCTATTTGCTCGGCGGCATCGGTATCGGAGCTATTTTGGCATTGCTCTTTGCGCCGAAATCGGGACAAGAACTGCGCGGCGATATTGCCGACGTAACCCGTAAAGGTGTGGAAAAAGGCAAAGAAACCGCTGCGTTGGTCGGAGAAAAAGCCGGTGATTATTATGAAGTTACCCGCGAAAAAGCCGGTGAACTTTATCAAACGGCGCAGGACAAAGCCGGAGAATTGAAAGATAAAGCCGGAGAACTGGCAGGAAAAGCCGGCGATTTGACCGAAAAGGCAAAAGAGGCGGTTAGCTCGACAAAAAATCCGTTTTCCGCCGCAATTGAAGCCGGAAAGGAAGCCTATCAGGATGAAAAACGGCGTACCGAATCGAACGCAATTACCGAAGGTCGTCCGAGCTATCCAATTAAAGATAATAAAGATAAAATTTTAGAGATTCCGGGCGATACAAAAAAGGAACAATAGAATAATGAACACCAGCGAACCGATATTTTGGATAATGATTGCATCCATTGTCATTGCCGTCTGTTTTGTCGTAATGGCAGTTGCGCTGATTGCGATTGCACTAATCATCAAAAAAGTTACCGACACGGTTGAACGGGTTGAAGAAAAATTTGAACCGCTTATCACAAAGGTTGATTCCATCGGCGAACAAGGCAAACAAATTTCGGTGCAGTTCACGGAAATTTCCGGTAATCTTTCGACGGCGACCAAGTATTTTTCCGAATCCGCCGGACTTATCAAAGATGAAGTCGCCGAACTCAAACAGCTTGTCGGAATGACGGCGCACGAAGCTAAAGAAAAAGTTGCGCTCGTCAGCCAAACGATTGACCGAACGCAACAGCAGGTTATAACGACGACGGATTTTATACAGGAAAAAGTCGTCGAACCGGCGCGGGAAATTGCAGCAATTATGGCGGGCGTGCGAAAGGGTTTGGAAGTTCTGCTTGCGCCTTCGCCGAAACGAATTGACCGCGCTTATACGGAAGACGAAATGTTTATCGGTTAAAATTTTTCAAAACAAATTTCAAGCATAAACACGGATTCGTCTTTTCAGATTTATCCGTGTTTTTATTTTGAGTAAAATGAATAAACCAAAAAATTACGCTGAATTTTGGGATTTTTATGTTGCGGAACATCAAGAACCTCTGACACGCTATTTACATTTTATCGGCACGACGTTGGGAATTGTTTTGCTCATCTGGATTATTCGCGGCGGACATTGGCTTTACATTCCGCTTTGTTTCGTAGTCGGTTATGCGTTTGCGTGGTTTTCTCATTTTTTTGTCGAACACAACAAACCCGCGTCTTTCAAATATCCATTTTGGTCATTCGTCAGCGATTATAAAATGATGTGGTTTATGCTGACGGGCAAAATGAACGCTGAGGTTGAAAGAGTTTTAAGGAAATAATTAACAGGAATGGACAAAATTTACAGGATGGGTTAAAAATTTGTAAAAAATCTCGTAAACCCTGTTTATTCCTGTTAAATTTCTTGCATATTTTCCGAAATTAATTCCAACGAGCGATTGTAGCGATACGAAATTTTGAAGTGTCCGTCGTCAAATTCTTCGTGAATGTGCGGAATATCAAAACCTTTTAACTTTTCGCACAAAATCTTTGCGCCCAAATCCAGATAAAACTCATCACGATTCCCGGCATCAATGTAGAGAAGTTTGAGTGATTTCAAGTTTTCCACAGACTTTTCCACAAGCTGCACCGGATCGTGTTCGAGCCATTTTTCCCAAACATCGCGGCGAATTTCACCCGTTTCCAAATCAAACGGCAAATCAAAATCCGTTTCATTCGGCGAATAACACGCGCTCATTCCGATAATATTAAAACCTGCAAAATCGTCTTTGCCTTTTTTCGCTTCTTCGTTCCACATCTTCTCAACAAGTTTTTTAGGATTTCCTTTGACGGCGCGAAACGCTTTCGGGAAATCGGGCAAATAACAATAATCGAAATAAGCGTCGCCGCTCGTCGAACACGCCAAGCCGAAAATGTCGGCGTGCCGCATCGCCATTATCAACGCGCCGTAACCGCCGGAAGATTTGCCCATTACAGCGCGTGAATTTTTATCGTTTATCGTGCGAAATTGCGCGTCAACAAACGGCACGATTTCCTGTGTTAAATAATCTTCATAATCGCCCGTCGCGCTCGAATTGATATATTGCGAACCGCCGTAATGCGTAAAACAATCGGGCATCACGACAATCATCG
>JBDTSO010000306.1:0-4255 GCA_039931085.1 Acidobacteriota bacterium
AATCACGCTCAAAGACCGCAAAAAAGAAGTCGAACTCGGCTTCGACCAAATCGAAGGTTTCAAAGAAGCGCAACGCTGTCTGAACTGCGATATGGAAACGGTTTTCACCGAATCAAAATGTATCGAATGCGATGCCTGCGTTGATGTCTGCCCGACCGCGTGTATTACTTTTACGGCAAATGATGAAGAACCCGAATTGCGCGAAAAACTAAAAGTTCCCGCGCTTAATTTGACACAGGAGTTATACGTTTCCGAAACTCTGCCAACTGCACGAGTAATGGTCAAAGACGAAGATGTTTGCCTGCATTGCGGTTTATGCGCGGAAAGATGTCCGACGGCGGCGTGGGATATGCAGCAATTCTTTTATAACGTGACGAAAACGTATTCGGGTTGCGGGAAATGAGAAGAAAAATTATCCACAGATGAACACAGATAAACACAGATAAAGAAGGATTGTTGAAATCGCTTTTTGATGATAAGCGGGAAAGCATTAATAAAATAACTGAAAAGATTATCGGTTGTTCTTATACGGTCTGCAATGTGCTTGGATGCGGATTTTTAGAGAAGGTTTATGAAAATGCTTTGGCTCACGAATTAGCAAAAGCAGGTTTCAAAGTTTTACAGCAACACGAAATAAAAGTCTTTTATGACGGTATCGAAGTTGGGAAATATATTGCGGATTTGTTTGTCGAAAATTCTGTGATTGTCGAGGTAAAAGCAATTAAAGGTTTGGATGAAGCGCAAATTGCACAATGCCTAAATTATTTAAAAGCAACAAAACTAAAAGTTGGTCTGCTGATTAATTTTGGCAAACCACGAATAGAAGTTAAAAGAGTATCACTTTAAGAATCAAAAAAATATCTGTGTTTATCTGTGGATGAAAATTCTTAAAGAATCTTAAATGAGCGAAAATAAAACGAACGATTTTGTGATTAGATTTGCCAATGTCAACGGCACTGGTTCGGCGAGTGCGAATGCGCTTTTTACGAAGGCGATTTTTCGGATGGGAATTCCCGTTACGCCGAAGAATATTTTTCCGTCGAATATTCAGGGTTTGCCGACTTGGTATGAAGTGCGCGTCAGCGAAAAAGGTTTTCTCGGACGGCGCGAAGGCATTGATTTTATGGTTTGCGTCAATCCGCAAAGTATGTTGAAAGACGTGCAGAGCGTAAAATCCGGCGGCTATTTTCTTTACGACAACACGAAACCTCTGCATTCGCAGTTCATCCGCGACGACATCACTTACATCGGCGTTCCGATGACCGAACTTTGCAGCAACGCTTTCACCGATGCGCGGCAGCGGCAATTATTTAAAAATATTATTTATATCGGCGCACTTTCCGAACTTTTGGATTTTGAATTTGAAGTGTTGGAACAACTGATCGGCGAGCAATTTAAGGGAAAAGAGAAATTGATCGAGCCGAATATCAAATCTTTGAAAATGGGCGTTGATTATGTCAAAGAACATTTTGAATGTCCGCTTGATCTGCGCGTGGAAAGGCGCGATTTGCTCAAAGATTCGATAATGATTAACGGCAACACGGCGTGCGCTCTCGGCGCAATTTATGCGGGCGCGACCGTCGCTGCTTGGTATCCGATCACGCCTTCGACTTCGGTGGTTGATGCTTTTACCAAATACGCCGAAAAATTGCGCGTTGACAAAGAAACGGGCAAAAAGAATTTTGCGATTGTCCAAGCCGAAGACGAACTCGCCGCAATCGGGATGGTCATCGGCGCAAATTGGAACGGTGCGCGTTCATTCACCGCAACGAGCGGTCCGGGCGTATCCTTGATGAACGAATTTTTAGGTTTGGCATATTTCGCCGAAATCCCGACCGTTTTGATTGATGTGCAGCGAACCGGACCTTCGACCGGAATGCCGACGCGGACGCAGCAATCCGACATTCTCGAGTGTGCCTACGCTTCGCACGGCGACACGAAACACGTTTTGCTTTTGCCCGCTTCGCCGATGGAATGTTTTGAAATGACGGCGAATGCTTTTGATCTCGCCGAACAATTGCAAACGCCCGTGATTGTGATGACCGATCTTGATCTCGGAATGAACGACCACGTTTCGCCGCCTTTGCAATGGGATGACGGACATCTGCATCTGCGCGGAAAAGTTTACGACGCGCCCGCGCTCGACAAACTCGAACGCTTCGGGCGTTATCTCGATTCCGACAATGACGGAATTCCGTATCGAACAGTTCCGGGAACTCATTCCACAAAAGGCGCGTTTGTGACACGCGGCACTTCGCGCGACGAATACGCCGTTTATACCGAAGACGGCGCGGCATACAAACTCAATGTTGACCGCCTCTTGCGGAAATGGAACACGGCAAAAGAAATAGTTCCCGCGCCGCAGTTTTATCAAAAAGAAAATTCGTCCGACTACGGCGTATTATTTTTCGGCACTTCGACCTACGCGGCGGAAGAAGCGATTGAATTATCAAAAGAAGAAAATATCACGCTCGACGCAATGCGCGTCAAAGCGTTTCCGTTCGGCAAGTTATTTGTAGATTTCGTAAATTCGCACAACAAAATTTTCGTCATCGAACAAAACCGCGACGCGCAATTTAAAAGCCTGATGATGATCGAACTCGGCGTGAATCCCGAAAAGTTGATTTCGGTTCTAAACTACGACGGAACGCCGATCACGGGCGATTTTATCTTTGAGCAAATGAAAGCGCATTTAGCCTAAATTCCTATGATACAATTTCGCTTATGGTCATCAACCAAATCATCTGGAGAGACCAGTTTATTGAAAAATTGGAAACGAAACACGGCGTTTCTGTTGAGGAAGTTGAAGACGTTCTTGGCGCAAATCCGCATATCAGAAAAGTTTCAAGAGGCAATATTAAAGGTGAAAATATCTATGCTGCATTTGGGCAAACTGTTGGCGGAAGATACTTGATAATTTTCTATATTCGCAAACGAGGCGGCGCGATTTTGCCGATTTCAGCCCGCGATATGGACGACGGCGAAAGAAAATATTATGGAAAACAAAAAGAAAGCAATTGATCCGTTGCCCGATTCGTTTGCGACGGAAACAGAAGCCGGCGAATTTTGGGACACGCATAGCGCGGCGGATTATATCGAATTCTTGGAAACGACAGATGATGTTGTCAAAATAAAAAATCGTGTTTTCGAGGTGCGCGTTGCCGAAGACGTTTTTCAAAAATTACAGCGCGAAGCCGAATCGTCGCATCAATCCGTGCCAAAAGTAGTTGACCAAATTTTGCGAAAAGAATTGACTTCGATTTGATGAAAGACGAACCGCAGTTTACGATCTGCATAAAAACCGAAGAATATTGGGTTACACGGTTGATTATTATGAAGGCTCGCTTTCGACGCTGTAATTTAATTTTAAAAGTCATTGATTCGCTGTTATCATTTGAACTATGGATTATCGAGAAATTATTACCATCGAACCGGGCAAACGAAGCGGTCAGCCGTGTATTCGCGGATTGCGGATGACGGTTCAGGACGTGCTTGAATACCTCGCTGCCGGGATGAGCGAGGAAGAAATTCTGGACGATTTCCCGGATTTGACGCACGAGGATATTATGGCTTGTTTGGCTTATGCAGCCGACCGCTAACGTCGGCTTGCCGTTTTGCCGCAGTATGAAATTACTGTTTGACCAAAATTTATCGTGGCGGCTTCCCGTCAGATTAGCTGATTTTTATCCAGAAAGTCGGCACGTCCGCGAATTTGAAATGAAGGAATCGGAGGACGTTGATATTTGGAATTACGCCAAAGCAAACGATTTCGTAATTGTCACGAAAGATATTGACTTTCAACAGCGCAGTTTGTTGTTCGGACATCCGCCGAAAGTCGTGAGGCTTCGCGTCGGCAACTGCACGGTACGAATGATTGAAGAATTGTTGCGAAAGCACTCGGAAATTATTCACACTTTCGCGTCCGATGAAAAAAAATCCTATTTAGTTCTACCGTAGAAAATTGAAAAATTATGTCATACGTTCGCTCCAAATTTCGCCATCCCGCTTTGCCCAAGAATGAATTGGGTTATACGGTTGATTATTACGAAGGCTCGCTTTCAACGCTGTGCGCGGGCTGCGGTCACGATTCGATTTCGGCGGCGGTTGCCGAGGCTTGTTTTGAGTTGAACATCGAGCCGCACAAGGTTGCCAAACTTTCCGGCATCGGTTGTTCGTCGAAAACGCCTGCGTATTTTTTGTCGAATTCGCACGGTTTTAATTCCGTTCACGGGCGAATGCCGTCGGTGGCGACGGG
>JBDTSO010000307.1:0-4208 GCA_039931085.1 Acidobacteriota bacterium
GGGCAAATCTCGTAACCGCGCCGGATTGGAACGATTTTTGGATTCACGAAGGTTTTGAATCGTTTATGGATACGCTTTATGTCGAAAAAACCAAAGGCAGGGAAGCATATTTCGCGGCGATGAAAAACCGTTATCGCGGACTCCACAACGTCAAACCCGTTGCGCCGCGTGAGCCGCAGACGACGACGCAAATTTATATGATGCCGCCCGATTATACGCGCAGCGATGGCGACATTTACGGTAAAGGCGCGTTGATTTTAAACACTTTGCGCTTTTATCTCGGCGACGATGTGTTTTTTAAAACTTTGAGAAGAACGACTTATCCGACTCCGGCGATGGAAAAAATCACCAACGGCAAACAGTTCCATTTTGAAACAACCGACGATTTTATGCGAACGGCGGAAAAAATTTCGGGCAAAGATTTGAAATGGTTTTTTGAAGTTTATCTGCGCCAGCCGAAATTGCCGAAATTGGTTTCGGAAACAATGCCGAATGAATTGGTTTTGCATTGGGAAACGCCGAACAATCTGCCTTTTCCGATGCCCGTCGAAGTAAAAATCGGCGATCAAATAAAACTCGTTGAGATGAAAAACGGCACGGGAAGCATCGCTTTGCCGCAAGATGCGAAATATGAAATTGATCCGCACGGATGGGTTCTAAAAGGATAAAGGCGAAAGGCGAAAGGCGAAAGACAAAGAAGTTATCTTACTTTCGACTTTCGCCTTTATCCTTTATCCTTATAAGGAATGCCGATAAATAAAGATGAATTTCGCGCCGCACTCGGACGTTTCGCCAGCGGAGTAACAGTTGTAACGCTTAAAGATGCGGGCGGAAATCTGCACGGCATAACCGTCAGCGCGTTTTGCTCGGTGTCGCTCGACCCGCCGCTAATTTTAGTTTGCATCGAAAAAGCGGCGGGAAGCCATCACGCATTTGCCGAAAATGAAGTTTTCGTTGTCAATATCCTGCGCGAAAGTCAACAGCACTATTCCGATCAATTCGCATCATATTTGCCGGAAAAATTTGACGGCATTGAATTTGAAATGAACATTGACGGCGTGCCGATTTTAAAGAACACTTTGGCGAGTTTGGAATGCCGTCTCACGAACGCGCACGACAGCGGCGATCACACGATTTTTATCGGTTTGGTCGAAAAAAGTTTTGTCGCCGATGAGCAGCCGTTGATTTATTATCACGGGAGTTATCGAAAGTTGGGCGTTTGATTTCAGAAAACGAATCCGCAAAAAGGATTTGATTTTTGCATTTGTTTGTCAGAGATTATAAATTATAGACTTTACCTTGAGGAAGGAAAATTAAATGGCAAAAGACGTTATAAATGTTGACGGTGAGGAAAAAGTCGTGCGCGAGGACACGGCACGAGCGCACCGCGGAACGATTTGGGCTTTGATCAGCGTCGGAGCAATTATTATCATCGCGGCAATTCTTCTTTTAGGTGGGTTTTTAAATTCGGCAACCGACAACAGACCACAAAAATCTCCGTCGGAAATTGAAACGCAAAGACAATAAGTTTAGTAATGAATGGTGAATGATGAATTAAAGACATATTCTTAACATTCATCATTCACCATTATTAAAAAATGTTGGTTTTAGGCATTGAAAGCTCTTGCGATGAAACGGCGGCGGCGGTTGTTAAAGACGGCAGAGAAATTTTATCGTCCGTTATTTCTTCGCAAATCGAACTGCATAAACCTTACGGCGGCGTGATGCCGGAACTGGCTTCGCGCGAACATCTCGAAAAAATTGAGCCGGTGGTTGACGAAGCGTTGGAAAAATCCGGCGTTTCGCTCGAAGAAATTGAAGCAGTCGCCGTAACACAAGGTCCCGGACTCGTCGGCTCCTTGCTCGTCGGCGTTTGTTACGCAAAGGCTTTGGCATTTGGTTTAGACATTCCGTTTATCGGCGTAAATCACATCGAAGGTCACGTTTTCAGCGTCGCGTTTGAAAATCCGGCGGTCGAATATCCGGCGTTGGCGTTGATCGTTTCCGGCGGACACACAAATCTTTTTTATATTCCAGAAGCGGGCAAATATAAAGTCGTTTCACGAACGCGCGACGACGCGGCGGGCGAGGCGTTTGATAAAGTGGCGAAAATGCTCGGACTCGAATACCCGGGCGGACCTGTTATCGAAAAAATTGCAAAAACAGGCGACGCGAACAAAATAAAATTTCCGATTGCAAAAATCAGCGACGGGCGACCTGATTTTAGTTTCAGCGGGTTGAAAACGGCGGTTTCGCGTTATTTGCGCGAAAATGAAATTACGCCTGTCGGTGAAAATGAACCGCCTTCGCAGGAAATAAAAGATGTTGCGGCGAGTTTTCAGGCGACTGTTGTTAAGACGTTAATCGGCAAAATGGAAAAACTCGCCATTGAACTGCATCCGAAAACTCTGATTGTCGCGGGCGGCGTGGCTTGCAATCTCGCTTTGCAGAAAGCGGCGCGGAAAGCTGCCGACAAGTTAAATCTTCCCGTCTATTTTCCCTCAAAACATCTTTCCACCGATAATGCCGCGATGATTGCGGCAGCCGGAAATTTTCATCTGGAACGCGGCGAAAAATCCGATCTGCGAATGACCGCCGACGTTTCGATGCGTCTGCAAAACTTTGAAAACCAAGATGGCGAACTCAAAAGAAAGAAAGTTCGCTATCGTTTATAAATTTTCCTGTGTTTGCAATTTGCTTGTATTTACGCCTGCAAAGTTTTAAGATAAATCCACACATTCGATACTTCCCGGTTCAAAATGACATTATTGAGAGATTTTATATCTCGGTCAGTCGCATAATTTTTGAGCGACTGCGTGAATAAAACATTGGTGTTCACCGACGTTACTGAATCCAATGCTGTCTTTCCGAATAAAGTTTTGAATGTTGTCTAAGCAGAATGCAAAGCGTTATCTGTCCTTCAAATAGAGCAGATAATTTCAAAGCATCTGCAAAGGATTAAAATTTTATCATAAAGGGGAATTTACAAATGCAAAGGTTTAATGGTTTCTTTATTTTATTGGCTTTAGTTGGATTTTTAAGTTTAAGTATTTCAGCGCAAACTCCGTCGGTTAAGCTCGATCCTTTTTTATCGGGTTTAAGTTCGCCTGTTTTTTTGACGAACGCGAAGGACGGCACAAACCGGATTTTCGTCGTGGAGAAAGGCGGAATTATCAAAGTTGTTCAGCCGGGTTCGACCACGCCGACTAATTTTTTAGATATTTCATCGAAAGTTTCAACAAACGGCGAAGGCGGATTGCTCGGACTGGCATTTCATCCGCAATATGCTTCCAATCAACGCTTTTTTGTTTATTACGCGCGGGCGAGCGACGGCGCGATTCAAATTGCCGAATATCAGACATCGGCTGACCCGAATGTCGCCGGAACAGCCGAAAAAGTTCTCATTACCATTCCGCATCCGACAAATACCAATCATTACGGAGGAACAATCGCCTTCGGTTCGGACGGTTTTTTATATGCCGGAACGGGCGACGGCGGTTCGGGAAACGATCCGCCGAACAACGCGCAGAATATAAACATCCTGCTCGGAAAATTCATCCGAATTGATGTTGATTCGACCACCGGCAATCTTCCGTATGGAATTCCGTCAGACAATCCGTTTGTCGGCGTGGCGGGCGCGGACGAAATTTACGCGCTTGGTATGCGAAATCCTTATCGCTGGTCTTTTGATCGCGGCGGAACGCATCAACTTTGGGCGGGCGATGTCGGTCAAGGCGCGATTGAAGAAGTTGACATTATCAATAAAGGCGGCAACTACGGCTGGCGCATTTACGAAGGTGATTCCTGCACGGGAAACGATTCGGCTCTTTGTAATCCCGCGAATTTCACGTTTCCGATATTTCAATACACTCACGCCGGCGGGCGTTGTTCAATTATTGGCGGTTATGTTTATCGCGGAACGCTTGGAACGGTTACGAACGGCGCGTATATTTACGGTGATTACTGCACGGGTGAAATTTTATTATGGAACGGCAGTTCACAGACGGTGCTTTTAGATACGACAAACAATAATCTCGTATCTTTCGGCGAAGACGAAGCCGGTGAAATTTACGTCGTCCGTATAGGCGGAACGGTTGAAAAACTCGCTCCATTGGGAACGACTGCGGCAAGTGTAACAATTACCGGACGCGCCTTGACTTCAAGAGGACGCGGCATCGGCAATGTGATTATTAGATTAACCGATGCCG
>JBDTSO010000308.1:0-4189 GCA_039931085.1 Acidobacteriota bacterium
TTTTCGCGTTTCGAGAGTGCGCCTTCTTCCTGACAGGCTTGATACCAAGCCATAAATTTTTCAAACAGTTCGGGTTTGTGTTTCGCCATTTCGCCGAATCTTTCTAAATCTTTTTCTTCGTAATAACTCATAAAATCAACTTTGAAACTTCAACAAAAACTTCTGAATCTGCCGACGATGCCGCAAAGCGTGAACAATGGCGTGTTCAAAAAGTTGGTCAATGTTATATGTAACTTCCCAACGGGTTTTGAAATAAACATTTTCCATTTCCTCATCCGTTATTTGCCGTTCACCTTCAAAAATTTCGGTTGTGTAAGCAAACATTTTAACAATCTCGCCGCCGATTTTCGTCTGTTCGATTTGTCTGTCTTCAGTCGGCACAGAGTCCATCGAAAGCGCATCGCGGATGTAGTTTGCATAACCATAACCGGCGCGGACGACGTGGTTCATTATGATTTGAATTGAACAACAATGATCATCTTCGCCTTCGACTATGCGCGAATAATCGTCTGCATTAACCGTTTGCAAAACCGTCTTTAATTCAAACAACGCTTTTTCATATTCGTCCAACAAAGAACCGATTGCGCCTTTGCGATAATCTTCTAAATTATTTTTCGACATTAAAATCAGTTCTCGAATTTCAGCAAAAATTTATCAACCTGACGGCGATGGCGGAGAATGTGCAGAACGGCGTGTTCGAGCAGTTGTTCGAGATTTTCGGAAAAATCACCTTTTCTTTCGATGACGAATTTGTCTAATTCCGCGTAACTCATTTCCCAAAGTCCGTCGAGCGTTTCCTCCGTGTAAGCGAGAACTTTATCAATCTCATCGCCAATTTCCATCTGCGAAATCTGCGGGCGTTCGTCGCCGAGCGGTTCGTGTGCCATCGAAGTTTTGCGGCGAATCCCGTTTGCGTAACCGTAACCCGCGTGGATGACGTGATTCATCATCGTCTGAATCGAATGACAATCCGCGTCTTTCGTTTCGGCATCGGCGATGCGTTCATATTCTTCTTCGCTGACATTTTCAACAATAGATTTCAGTTCAATCGCCGCCCGTTCGTATTCATCCATCAACGCGCCGACTGCGCCTTTTCGATAATCTTCTAATTTTTTCATTAACAACAATCTCCGCCGTCGCCGCACATTTCGCCCGACAAATCGGTCAGATTATAATCCAAACCTTTCGATTCCCTCGGATGGCGTTTTGCGGTTCGTTTGCAATCAAATTCCGATGCGTATTCAAGCGCGATATTTTCCAACGGTTCGATTGCCGTGATTTGATTTTTATACGGCTCTTTAGAATAAATTTGAAACGTCTTATCGCAAACCGCCATTCGTGCGCCGCGTTCTAAAATGTGACCATCGTCGTCAATCACTTTTTTCCAAGGTCCGTTGTAAATCACGGCTTGATTGCGCTCGAAACATTCGCCTTGTTTGCCTTTGTAAGCGACAATCGTAATTGCACGAAACTCGATTCCTTCGACCACGCGCCACGGTTTTTCATCGCGTTTGACGATTTCCATTCCGTAAAATCCGGCGTTTTCAAACGCGGTAATAAATGCGTCTTCACGAAACGCGCCCGAAATACAACCCGACCAAAGTTCCGCGTCATTTTGCAGATGTTCGGGAACTTCTTCATCGGAAACAATATCAGAAATCGCCACTCGTCCGCCTTTTTTGAGAACTCGAAACATTTCCGCAAACATTTGTTCTTTGTATTCCGGTTTGACGAGATTTAAAACGCAATTCGACAATATAACATCAATCGAATCGCTTTCTATCAAAGGATTTTCCGCTTTTGATTTCGCAACAAAAGATTCGTAGGCAAAAAAATCGTCCGCTGTTTTTATCGGATTTTTTTCAAGATATTCATCAACCAAACTCAAATCGAGCCGTAAATCCTGAATCTTGCCGTAACGAAATTCCGTGTTGCCGTAACCGATTTTTTCCGCTAATTCGTCGCGGTATTTATTCGCCAACGCCAACATTTCCGTATTCGTATCAACACCGATAATTTTGCCGTTTTCGCCGACAATTTGCGAAGCGATATAACAAATTTTTCCGCCGCCCGAACCCAAATCTAAAACCGTTTCGCCTTTTTTTACAAATTTCGACGGATCGCCGCAGCCGTAATCGCGTTCGACAATTTCAGCGGGCAATATCTTCAAAAACTGCGGATCGTATTCGACCGGACAGCAAAGTGCCGCTTCTTTTTCCTGAGATGCCGCGCCGTATCGCGTTCGCACTGCTGTTTCTACATCAAAATCGTATGCCATAAAATTTTCCTTAATTTCCTTAAAAATGCCAAAAATGATAAAAATTATTCCTAAATGAAACGTACAGTTATAATTATGACAAAAGTTCCGCGTGCGGGAAACGTCAAAACGCGGCTTCAATCTTTTTTGTCGGCTGCACAATGCGTTTCACTTTCCGAAGCATTTCTCGAAGATGCGATAAACAAAGCAAAAGGTCGTGCAAATAATTTGATAACTGCGTTTTCGCCAAGCTCTGAGCGCGACTATTTTACAAAATTTGAAAATGATAAATTTACGCTTCTTGAACAAAAAGGCGAAAATCTAGGCGAAAAAATGTTCAATGCTTTTCAATTCGCGTTTGAACACGATTCGGATGCGATTGTAATGATTGGTACGGACAGCCCAACTTTTCCGGCAGAATTTATTCATTTGGCATTTGAAAATTTGAAAAATGCCGACGCGGTTTTGGGTGAAACCGAAGACGGCGGATTTTATTTAATCGGTTTGCGAACTTTGCGAAAGGAAATTTTTTCAGGTGTCGAATGGAGTTCGGCGAAAACTTTCGAGCAAACAACCGAAAATATTAGAAAAGTTGGTTTGAAACTTTTCCATTTGCCAATTTGGTTTGATGTGGATTTTCCCGAAGATTTGGTGAAATTGCGAAATAATCTGACGGAAAATTCAGACATCGCGCCGAAAACTTTTCATTGGCTGAAAGAAAATGTTTTCTAAATTTCCAAAATTTCTCTATAAATTTTTTCAGTTTCCGCAGTCATTCTTTCCAAACCGAATTTTTCTATTGCCTCTTTCTGTGCGCTTGCGCCGTAGGTCTGCCGCAAATTTTCATCTTCCAAAAATTCGCTGATTGCTTCGGCTAATTGAAGCGGTTTTTTGACAGAAACAATTTTTCCCGTTCGATTATTTTCAAGCAGTTCCTTCGCGCCGTTTGTTTCGGTGGCGACGATTGCCTTTGCGCCAGCCATCGCTTCGGCAATTACCAAGCCGAAAGGTTCGCTTCGTGCCGCCGATACGAAAATATCGAGCGCGGCAAAAGTCGTCGGCATATTTTCCTGCCAGCCTGTGAAAGTAACTTGATTTTTCAAATTTAGATTATCAACCAGATTTTCCAAATAAGTTTGATAATTTTGGTTTTGTGAATTATCCGCGCCGATCACCAAAAATCTAACATCCTGAAATTTTTCGACAACAATTGCCGCCGCTTTAATAAAGTCTTCCTGACCTTTGTGCTGACGCAGCTCGCCGATTGTGCCGATTAAAAATCTTGCTTCCGGCGCGATTTTTCGTCGCGTTTCCGCCCGTTTTTCAGCGTCTTTCGCCGCTTGTTCAAAATTGTTTGTATCAACTCCGTTGTAAATAAGCGCGATTTTTTTTACCGCAACTATTTTACTTGATAAAAGACTTTCCCCGACACCTTTTGAAACGGCAATTATTTTAGCGGTTTGTTTGAGCGTTAAACGATGAATCGGATTGAGCGGAAAAAGCAGATGGCGCGTTAAAACAAGCGGAATCTTACTTAACTTGCTCGCCAATGCCGCCACCGAATAATCTCTCGCCACGTGAGCGTGGATGATTTCGATGTTTTTCTCAACGGCAAAATTAGCAAGTTTTCGCGCACTAAAAACATCAAAAGAATTTCGCAACTGCGGATGACACAAATTTTCGTCGGGCAAAAAAGCGAGTTTCTCCTGCCAATTATTTTTCGGACGCAGCGCGGCGAAAATCTCGTTTCCGTAATTTACCAATCCTTTTGATAAATCAACGAGATGCTTTTCGCCGCCGCCGAAGTTTTTTGCCGATGATATTTGTAAAATTCTCACTTGTTATAAGGATAAATTATAAAGAGAAATGTTTAAAAACAAAAAAAGGCACGCTTCACAGAGGATACGTGCCGTCAAAGGTTTTTCCCGTAAT
>JBDTSO010000309.1:0-4174 GCA_039931085.1 Acidobacteriota bacterium
AGTTTGAACTCAGAACAAGATGCCAACAACCTTCGCAGTTTTTACACTAGCGATTCTCGCTAAACTTTAATGTTAGTCATCTTTGAAGACAAAACAACAATTATCAAGTTTTCAAAAAGCGTTCAAGGTGAAAATTATGAAAAAATTATCTTTTCTCGCCATTATTTTAGTAACCGCGATTTCCGTATCTGCACAGAAAAACTCGCCGAAGCCAACCACTAAGGTTTTAACCGAAAAAGAGCAGAAAACACTGTCGCAAAAGTTTCAGGCGGTTTCAATGGTTACAAAAACCGCCGAAGAAGCGACGTTTTGGGAAGATAAAAAAGTGGCAGTTGAAGCGTTGGCGGACGCGGCGGATTTGCTTTGGGATGAAAATGCAAATCAATCGGCGAAATTGCTGACGAAGGCTTGGAATTTGATTGATGAAGTTCCCGAATCGCCAAAGGATGAGAAAATGAGCGAATTTTTTAATCGTTCGGACAAGTCTGCTTTGCAGGCGACGGTTTTGAAAGTCGCCTACAAACGCGACACGCCGCTTGCCGAAAAATTTATTAAACAATTAACCGACAAAGAACCGGGCGAAAAAAAGGAAAAAGGCGCGTTTGACGACAAATCAGCGCGAAGCGAACAACTTTTGGGTTTGGCTTTGCAAGCGGTTGAAACAAATCCGAATCTTGCTTTTAGTTTGGCGCAAAGAAGTTTGGCGGACGGCATTTCCTTTACTTTTCAACCCGTTTTGACAAGTCTGCGGCAAAAGGATGTAAATTTGGCAAATCGTTTGTTTGATTTGGCTTTGGCGCGTCTTGGTTCGCCGGACGAAGCGCAGACTCTGGCGGGTTATCTTTTCAGATCGGGCTTCAATTTCGCAATCAATTCCAGCGGCGGAATGATTTTAGCCGTTAATCCGAATCAACAGGATTTGCCGCCCGTCGCGCAAGCCGAGCCGAATCGCACCAGAAATTTTTTGAGCGCGGTTTATCAAACAATGTTCACACGCCAATTTTCGCTCGATACGCCCGAAGACAAACGAAAAGCTGAGAATTTGCTGTTATTAGCCGGTCAAATTTTAGATCAATACAATATTTACGCGCCCGAATTGCTGCCGCCGACCAAAGCATTTTTACTTCAACTGCAAACTCAGCTTTACCCGAATAGACAAAATAAACCTTCTGAAAATAACAATAGCAAGTTAAGAGATTTGCCGAAAGGCGCGACAAAAGAACAAAGATATGACGCGATGATTGAGGGTTTGGAAGAAAAAGCCGACAACGAAACCGATCCGATCGCTAAAAAACTGGCGTATATTCGCGCCGCAAATTCAACGAACCCGGAAGATTACAAACGCGGAATCGGCATTGCAAAAAAAATCGAAGATGAAGATTTGCAGGTAGATGTCGTTTCATTTTTGCTGTATCGCGCCGCTTTGCATTTCGTCAATGAAAAAGAAATTGAAACGGCAGAAGAACTCGCGCCGCAAATTAAGGAAACGCTGCGCCGTTCGGTTGTCAAAATCGCCGTCGCGCAAGCATTATTACAGCCGAAAAAAGACAAAAAAATCGAACAGGCGCAACTTGAACTGGAAAAACAACGCGCTTTTTCTTTGCTCAATGACGTTCAGCGCGATTTGCAAAACGAAGATGCTTCGTTGAATTTGATTAAAACTCTGTTCGGCACGACGGCGGTTTTGGCGAAATTTGACAAAACACAGGCGTTAAATTCACTTGAGCAAACCGTTCAGATGTTAAATAAACTGGACAAATTCAATCTCAAAGAAAATTCCGCGCCGAAACTCGGTATTGATATTTCCAGAACTTCGAGCGCGACGGTTGACACGCCGCGAATCGGTTTTGGTTTCAGCAATGCGATTGAAAATTTGATTGAAACGGATTTTGAACAAGTCGCTTCAATCGTCGAAAGATTATCGGCAAAGGAAATTCGCGGTGTCGGACGTATCGAAACGGCGCGTCTGTTTTTTAAAAATAATAGGGAATTGATCGCGCAAATCGGCAAGTAGCGCAATCATTTAATTTATCTGCTTTTTTGGTCAAAAATTGAAACAATTATTTAATTCTCACGTTCTAACTAAAAAATTATTTGATGTTCCTTCGATAATAAAGTAAATGAGAAAAAATATAGTTTCGGTCTTTTTTATATTGTTTGCTTGCGTCAACATTTACGCCCAACAATTATATATGCCGCGCAATGTGCAGAGAGCTTTTAGGAATGAAACGAGAGCCGCCGACGGTTTGCCGGGCAAACATTACTGGCAAAATACGGCACATTACAACATCAGCATCAGCGTTGCGCCGCCGAACAGAACGGTTACGGGAACTGAGGAAATCACATACACAAATAACAGTCCAAATGCGCTGGAAAACATCGTTTTTCGGCTGACGTTAAATTCACATTCGCTGGAAGCTCCGCGTGAAGAGGAAATATCCGCCGATTATTTGACTTCCGGCGTTCACATTGACGAATATCGGGAAAACGGCAAAGTTAAAAACTGGAAACAGCAGACGGGAAGCACTTGGCAAGCCGTCAAGTTAGATCAAAAATTAGCTTCAAAAAATTCGATCAAACTTTCCTTCAAATGGCATTACGACGTTTCCGTCAAAAGCGGGCGCGAAGGGGCGATTGATACGACGACTTTTTTTCTCGCTTATTTTTATCCGCGCGTCGCCGTTTATGACGATATTGACGGTTGGGACACGCAAAATTTTACCGAAGGACACGAATTTTATAACGATTTTTGCGATTATAATTTTGAAGTCAATGTGCCTAAAAATTATGTCGTTTGGGCGACCGGCGATTTATTAAATGCCGACGAAACGCTTCAGCCGAAGATTGCGGAACGGCTGAAAAATTCCTACACGAGCGACGATGTAATTAATATCGCAACTCTCGACGAATTAAAAAATAATTCGGTAACGGCGCAAAAAGATAAAATAACTTGGAAATGGAAAGCCGATGATGTGACGGAAATCGCCTTGGCGTTGAGCGATCATTATATTTGGGACGGCGGCAGTGTCGTTGTTGATAAATCAACCAATCGCCGCGCCAGTGTGCAGTCGGCTTACAATGTCGAAGCCAAAGATTTTCAGAAAATGGTCGAATACGGGAAACACACTCTCGATTGGTGTTCAAATAATTACCCCGGCGTGCCTTATCCGTATCAGAAAACTACGATGGTTCGCGGTTTTGCCGATATGGAATATCCGATGATGATTAACGACAGTTCGCAAAAAGACCCGAATTTTGCCAAATTCGTCGCCGAACACGAACTTCTGCACACCTGGTTTCCGTTTTATATGGGCATTAACGAACGGCGTTACGGGTTTATGGACGAAGGCTGGACGACGGCATTTGAAAATCTGATCGGCAGAAACGATTTCGGCGACGAAGCGGCGAATAATCTTTTCAAACTTTTCCGCGTTGCCGGTTGGATAAAAAATCCTACCGCCGACGGCGATATTCCGATTATCACGGCGGGCGACGCGCTGACCGGACGCGGTTTCGGCAACAACGAATACGGCAAAGCCGCGCTCGGTTATCTGGCGATCAAAGATTTGCTAGGCGATGCGATGTTCAAAAAAGTTCTGCACGAATTTATAGGTCGCTGGCACGGCAAACATCCGCAGCCGTGGGATATGTTCAATACTTTTAACAGCGCGTCGGGTAAAGATTTGAACTGGTTTTTCGACAATTGGTTTTTCAGCCGCGGTTATATTGATTTGGCTGTGCAAAATGTTTCGCCTTCAAGCGACGGCTACACTCTTGTTATCAAAAATATCGGCGGTTTTGACGCGCCGGTTGATGTCGTTGTCGGTTACGACGACGGTACGACGGAAATTCTGCATCAAACGCCGGAAATTTGGTTCAAAAATCAAAAAGAAGCAACGCTGAATATCAAAACGGCTAAGAAAATAAAATCTCTCAATTTAGACGGCGGGATTTTTATGGATGCCGACGAAACGAATAATAAATGGGCAGAAAAATAAAAATTTACTGTGTTCGCAAATTTTCCAAAGGTTTGATGCGGCTCGCTTTAAAAGCCGGATAAACTGTTGCTGTCAAACACAATAAAAATGCGATAAAAATTATCAGCAAAATATTCGGCAAATGCGGGCGAAACGGAATAAACGAAAGTGAATAAACTTCCGCCGAAATATTGATA
>JBDTSO010000310.1:0-4144 GCA_039931085.1 Acidobacteriota bacterium
CGCCGAAACAACTTTATCTGAACAAAGGCGACGGAACTTTCGAAGAAGTCGGTTATCCTTCGGGCATCGCGCTCAATGAAAACGGGCGCGAACAAGCCGGAATGGGTTTGGCGGTCGGCGATTATGACAACGACGGGCGCGTGGATTTCCAAATCACAAACTTTTCCGACGATTCCAATGTTTTGTATCGTAATGAAGGCGAAGGAAATTTTACCGACGTAACATTTCAAGCCGGTCTCGGCGAAACTTCGATTCCTTTTTTGGGCTGGGGAACGGCGTTTTTGGATTTTGATAACGACGGCTGGAAAGATTTAATCGTCGCCAACGGTCACGTTTATCCGCTGGTTGATAATTTTCAATGGGGAACGAGTTTTGCCCAGCAAATTTTGCTTTTCAGAAACGGTCAAATGCCGGCGAAAGGTCAATTGAGATTTGAAAGAGTTGCCGCCGCCCCGAACAGCGGTCTGGCGGAAGCCGTTTCAGCCCGCGGTTTAGCGGTCGCCGATTTCGACGGCGACGGAAAATCCGATGTAATTACATCAGATATGGGCGGCGCACCTTCGCTTTTGCGAAATGTCAGCGAAACAAAAAACAATTGGCTGGCGATTAAACTCATCGGCAATCCGGCGAAAAAAACTCCGAAGGATGCCGTCGGCTCGGTCGTTTATATCACGACCGGAAAACTGCGCCAACGCTTCGATTTGACGAGCGGCGGAAGCTATGCCTCCCAAAACGAACAGATTATTCACGCCGGTTTCGGCGAGGCGACTAAAATAGATAAACTGGAAGTTGTCTGGGCAAACGGTCAAACCGAAGATTTTCCGGTTGAAAAAATCAACACTCAAACCGTTATTAAACAGGGTCAATGGTAAATAATTGGTTAATACCTACCAAAAACTCTATTATCTTTATTAAGTATTTGACAGTTGATTTCAATGGAACTTTAAAGTTTCACCGACTGATTTTAAATAATATAAAATTCCTCTTGACTTTATATTAATAATATATTAAAACTTTGTTTGTTCTCTCAACAAACTACTTTTTCTAAATAAAAAAGGTTGAAAAAATTATAATCGGGTTAAGGGCGTATGTTTTGAAATCTGCAATATCAGAAGAGATTTCTGTATCTTCCCCTGAAATGAAAGTTTAAGGATATGATTAAAACAATAAAAAAATCGTTCTCTTTCTTTGCGGCGTTGGTGTTTTGTCTTTTTATTTTGGGCGGAATGGTCAACGCTCAAAAAAACGTCGCCAGCATTGTCGGTTCGGTCAAGGATTTAAATGGTGCGCTTGTGCCGAGTGCAAAAGTCGTCGTTACAAACAACGCGACCGGATTTACACGCGAAGCGGCGAGTAGCGATACGGGCGAATTTACCGTAACGAACCTCGAACCCGGAAATTATAAAGTAACCGTTGAAGCAGCAGGCTTTAAAACGCTTGCATTTGACTCCGTAACTGTGGAAACTAACGCTCGCGTTCCGCTCAACGCGCAATTTACAGAAGTTTCTGGCGGCACGGGCGGAGTCGTCAATGTTCAGGCTGACAGCGCGCCGCTGGTCGAAAGCGAAACGAGTGTGCGCGGCGACATAATTACCGGACGCGAAGTTACCGATTTACCGATTCCGCAGAGAAACTTTACGCTTCTCGCCGCATTGTCGCCGGGTGTTACCCGTCCGTCTTCGGCAAGCGTCGGAGTCATCGGCGGCGGCGGAAACTTCGTCAACGGCGGTCCGGGAAGTTCAACCGAATCAACGCGCTTTCGTGAATCGGGCGGTTCGGTAATTTCCGCCAACGGTGCGCGTGTTACGCAAAACAATTTTTCGCTTGACGGCGTTGACAATAACGAGTCGCAATTCGGTCAAATTGCGGTTTATCCGAACCCGGATGCCATCGCCGAATTTAAAGTCGAAACGAGTGTTCCTTCCGCCGAATCGGGACGTGCCGCCGGCGCGATTATTTCGACGACTTTCAAGTCCGGCGGAAACGTCGTTCACGGAACACTTTTTGAAAATTATCAGGGACGTTTTTTGAGTGCCGCCGCCGCTCAGTTTGATGAAAATAATTCGCCGCCGAATGCTCAGGGTATCCGTGTTACACCGCCAAATTATGTAACGCATAATTACGGCGGCACAGTCGGCGGTCCGATTTTTCTGCCGCGTCCCGGCATAAACGGCAAAGATTCATATTTCTACGACGGGCGCAACCGAACATTTTTCTTCGTTTCGGTTGCCGGACAAAGAAACGGAACACCGGCGTTCGGCGGCGGTGAATTTCCTTTCGTAACCGTTCCGACCGTCAGAGCGAGAGCCGGGGATTTCAGCGAACAATTGCGCGTATTGCCGAATCCGGGCGGCTGCACGAACTCGGCAAATGATCCGGCAAACAACTGTCAAACTTTCAACATCGCAGGCGGAGGGACGATTCTAGCTCCGATTGGAACTATTTTTGATCAATTGGGGAGACCGATTCCCGGAAATAATCTGGCAAATTGCACGAATTGCGGTTCTTTTTCGACATTCGGATTAAATCTTCTGAACGCTTATCCGCTTCCGACGCAAGCGGGGCTTCAAAACAATTACCGTCGAAACCGTTCGGAACGCTCCAATGTTGACAGTTACGATGTAAAAATTGATCACAAAATTACCAACAAGAACTCATTATTCGGTCGCTACAGTTTCTCAAAAAATTCCAGAATTCGTGACAATAACTTTCCGGTCGGAACGTCGCCGAACGGAAATGATCTGCCGTCGGGATTCGGCGCGGGTGATGAATTTGGAAATTCACGCGGAATCACGCTCGGCGATACGCACATTTTTACGCCTTCAATTGTTAATGATGCGCGTGCCGGATGGACAAAAGTTACCATCGGAATCAACAATCCGGGCATCAACGGCGCGCTCGGTTTTAATCCCGGAATTACGAACGCTTTGGGCGCGACAAACATCAATAACTGCGGAACTTGCGAAGGCGCGGCTCTCATCGGGATCGTTGATCCGAGTTTTTCACAGGAATTTGTCGGCGACGGCGGAGCGTTCTTTTTCCTGTCAAACAACTACAATTTTGCGGATACTTTAACCGTCGTTAAAGGAAAATCCGTTTATAAAATAGGAGCGGATTTGAGAAACCGCCGCAACTCTAATTTTGACGGCGGACGCAACGGCGGAACAAAGGGACAATATCAATATGGCACTTCCGCAGGCGGTTTCGCTTCGGGCAATTATAACGGTGTCGGCGCAAACGACACCGGTTCGGCACTTGCCAACACGCTTTTAGGCTATCAGCCCGGATTCGTCGGACGGGGAACGCCCGGCGGACCTTACACGCTTCAAAGCGAGGAATTAGCTTTCTTTGTTCAAGATGATTGGAAAGTCAATTCCGATTTGACCCTGAATCTCGGTCTGCGCTACGACATTTTCACGGCACCGACGGAAAGGTTTGATCGTCAGGGGAATTTTGATCCGGCTACCGGAAACATTAACATTGCCGGCGAGAACGCGCCCAACGGACGTGATTTGGTAAATTCTGATTTAAACAACATCGGACCGCGAATCGGATTCGCTTACAGCGGACTCAAAAAAGACAAAACCGTTGTTTTGCGCGGTGGTTACGGAATAGTTTATACGACTGATGTCAGCGGCGTTCAGCCTTTGACGGCAAATCCGGGAACGGGCGCGGCAAATTTTTCCTGTACGCCGATCACCAATCCGGGCGGCTGTCCGGCGGGTTATCCTTCAGGAAGAAATCCGTTTGAAAGAGGAATTCCTTTTGCTCCGGGTTCGGGCGCAGTTGCTGCGCGCGGTTCATCGTTTTTGGCTCCTGCCGGAAGCAATTTGATTTATAACGATCCTAACCGAAAAGATGCTTACGTTCACCAGTATAATTTGACTCTTCAGTATGAATTCATCAAAAACTGGCTGGCGGAAGTGGCTTACGTCGGCTCAGTAACGCGCAATCTGCTGACGCTTCAAAACATCGGAAGCACCGGCGCACCGTTTGGAAACGGTCCCAATCAAGGCGGACCCGGAACTCGTGAAGTCGCCTACACCGGAGCAATTTCTACGACGAGGTATAATGGAAGGGCAAATTACAACGCGCTTCAGACGAAATTGGAAAAACGTCTTTCCAACGGACTGTCAATTTTATC
>JBDTSO010000311.1:0-4133 GCA_039931085.1 Acidobacteriota bacterium
CAGACGGTTCTGACCTGCATAGCAAACCTTCTCAATTGGTTTTGGTATTAGTTTTGAATTTTGGATTTGCGATTTTGGGGTTTTTTCTCGAAATCGCATTTTGCTTTTACCAAATAAAAACCAGCTTTCGTAAAATTTATATTGATTTTCCTTTCAACTCTGTTATAACCTTAAAAGAAAACTGAATGAAGATTCATTCATAATTATTTTGGATTGTAAGTTTTAACATTATTGTTTCTCCAATCCAAAATCTACAATCGCTATGTCCCGTACAGTTCGTTTAAATGGTCAAGGTCGCGCCGTCGTTGCTGATAAACGTGAAGCAATTTTGCGTGCGGCGATCAAAGTTTTCGCGCAAAAAGGTTATTTCAATTCAAAAGTCGCCGATATTGCAGGCTTTGCAGGAATTGCAGACGGCACGGTTTATCTTTATTTCAAAAGTAAAGATGAGATTCTGCATTCGATATTTGACCGCGCGATGGAAGATTTTATCAGCGAAGGAAAGCGCGAGATTGCCGAAATTGCAGAGCCGGAAAAGCGTCTGCGCCGCATTGCAGAGCTGCATCTTGAAAAGCTGGGCGCAGACCGCGATTTGGCAATTGTTTTTCAAGTCGAACTGCGCGGTTCGACAAAATTTATGGAAGAATTTTCTGCCGCCGGTTTTGCCGATTATTTAAAAATTATTCAGCAGACGATTGAAGACGGGCAAAAAAGCGGTGTTTTCCGTAAAGATTTAAAATCGGTTATCGGCGCGAAAATTTTTTACGGCGCGTTGGACGAAATGGTTACAAACTGGATTTTGTCGAAAAAATCTTACTCATTAAAACCAATGGCGAACGAGGTTTTGAAAGTGTTTTTCGGCGGTGTTTTGAAGTAATTCCAGATTCCAGATTCCAAATTGGAAGAAAAATTCGGAGTCTAAAAATTAGTAGAAAAATCTGGAATCTGGAATCTGGAATTTTAAGAGCGATGCAAAGCGAAATAAAAGAACATATTAAACAATCTGCCAAGCGATTTTCGCTTTATGCGGATGAGCCGCAAACATTGGCGGAATTGTTTTTGTATGCGGTTGAAAAACATAATCGCAAAGACGCTTTGAATTTCAAAAAAGACGGCGAATGGCGGGCGATTTCCTCCGATGAAATGCTTTCGCGGATTGAAAATATCGCGCTCGGACTTTATTCGCTTGGTTTGCGAAAAAGTGATCGGATTGCGATGATTGCGGCAAACTCGCCCGAATGGACATTGACCGATGCGGCGTGTCAGTTTGCGGGAATAATTGACGCGCCCATTTATACGACGCTTGCGCCGGACGCGGTTCGATATATTATCAATGATGCAGGCGCGAAAGTGTTTTTTATTGAGAATAGGGAAGCATTTGAGCGTCTGAGTGAAGTTTTGCCCGAATGCGCTTCGATTGAAAAACTTATCTTTTTTGATTTTGCCAATGTCGAAGCGGAAAATGCGATGTCGCTGGCGGATTTGGAAAATGAAGGCGCGAAACTCAAAGCGAAAAATCCCGAATTAATCGAAAATTTAACAAAAGCAGTTGAGCCGAACGATGTGGCGACGCTGATTTACACATCGGGAACGACGGGCGAACCGAAAGGTGTGATGCTGACGCACGCCAATTTGATGTCGAGCATCGTGAACGCCGGAACGGAATATAATTTTTCGCCCAAAGACAAACCGCTGTCGGTTTTGCCGCTGTCGCACGTTTTCGAGCGTTCGGGAATGTATGTTTATATTTTCAACGGAATGTCGGTCTTTTATGCCGAATCAATTGACAAAGCGGCGGATAATCTGCGTGAAGTCGCGCCGACAATATTTGTCGGCGTGCCGCGAATTTTTGAAAAAGTTTACGCTAAAGCGAAAGTCAAAGCCGCGCAGGAAAGCCGCGCCAAAGAGTTGATTTTCGATTGGGCGATTGATGTCGGTAAAGAATACGCGCTTCTGGTCGAGAAAAAACAAGTTGTTCCGCGGCTTTTAGCCGTCAAACACAGCATCGCCGACAGAATCGTTTTTTCAAAACTGCGCGAATTTTTCGGCGGAAAACTGCGTTTCTGCATCACTGGCGGCGCGGCTTTGTCCGACGAAATTTTTTTGATTTTTACGGGCGCGAGCATTTCAATTTTGCAAGGTTACGGGTTGACCGAAACTTCGCCGGTCGTTACGTCGAATACGCCGATGCACACGCGCTTGGGAACGGTTGGAAAGCCGATTCGCAATGTGGAAATCCGCATTGCCGAAGACGGCGAAATCGAAGTTTCCGGTCCGAATGTGATGCTCGGTTATTTCAACAAACTCGAAGCGACGCAAAGAGTTTTTGCCGAAGACGGCTGGTTTAAGACCGGCGACATCGGAACGATTGACGACGATGGTTTTCTGAAAATTACTGATCGCAAAAAAGAACTTTTCAAAACTTCCGGCGGCAAATATATTGCGCCTTCGCCGATTGAACAATTGATTTTAGGTTCGCGTTTTGTCAGTCAGGTCGTTCTCGTTGGAAACGGGCGAAAATTTCCCGCCGCGCTGATTGTGCCGAATTTTGAACAGCTTGAGAGTTATGCCAAACATAAGAATTTAGAAAAGCAGACGCCCGCGGAGTTTTGCCGAAATCCGCGCATTATTGATTTGATCGAACGACAAGTCGCCGAACTTTCAAAAAATCTTTCGCGTTATGAACGGGTGAAAAAAATCGCGCTACTCGAAAATGAATTGACGGTTGAAGGCGGCGAATTAACGCCGACTTTGAAAGTCAAACGGCGCGTTGTCAGTGAAAAATATCACGATATTATCGAGAAGATATATATTGATGCGGAAAAGTAAAATAACTTTGAAAAACTTCAAAAATAAAAGCCGCAAAATTTTCATAATTGCGGCTTTTATTTTTGATTAAAATTTACCTTTAGCGGTAAACTCTTTTTTTAGGTTTCAGAACCGTCGTATAAAGCAATCCGCTTCCGCCACCGATTAAAGCTCCGTAACCTGCGCCGCGTTTGCCTCTGAGAAGTCCGCCGATCAACGCGCCCGCGCCCGTTCCGATGCCGACATCAATAACGTGTTTGTGCCGCTGATAAAGTGATGGTCGCCGGTAGCTGTAACCGCGTGTTTCATAATACGAACGAGCCGCGCGGCTGTTATAATTTCGGCTGACGCTGCTCCTTCGCGCTTTTCGATAACGCGAACAACCATTGTGTGCTTCCGCCGTCAGCGGAACCGTAATCATAAAAACAAACAAAATTAGGAAACTTACTACAAACTTTTTCATTATCTTTCACTCCTTGGTTTTTTAATTTATGGGGAGAGTGAAATATACTTATGTTTTGGGAAGAAAAATTTGGGGAAAGTCTGCAACTAAAAAGATAAACTTTAGCGTCTGAGATGGCAAGTCAAAAAAAAAGGTTGCAGGTAAAATAAAAGAATGAAATTTATTCGCTATTCAAAATTTAAGGGTTTTAATGTTTCGGACATCAATCTCGGCGATTTGATGAATTCGCTGTCGGATATGATGCTCGATTCCGGCTATAACGACGATTATTACTGGACGCGCCAGCGTAATCAAATGGAAGATTCGCTCGACGCGCTGCGTCAGGCATTGCTCGAAGCGTTGATGGAACAGGGCATTTTGGACGAAATGGACGTTGAAAAAATGCTCGCTGACAACGACGGTAAATTTAAAGGTTCGCTGCTTGAAGAATTAATAAATCAATTGATTGAAAGATTGGTCGAAGAAGGTTATTTGAACTTAAAAGAAGTCGAACAACCGCAACGGCAGCAGCAAAACGGACAAGGACAAGGCGAAGTCGGCGAAGCGCAGCCGCGCGATGTACGTTTTGAAGTAACCGAAAAAGGACTGGATTTTCTCGGCTACAAAACTCTGCAAAAACTTCTCGGTTCGGTGGGAAAATCCACCATCGGCAGACACGACACGCATTATCTCGACACGGGAATCGAAGCCGCGCAAGCGTCAAAGGAATACGAATTCGGCGACACGATCAATCTCGATGTCAATTCGACTCTTCTTTCGGCGATCACGCGCGAAGGTTTGGGCGTTCCGCTGAATTTGGAATATAAAGATTTGCACGTTTATCAACAGGATTATCAATCTTCGTGCGCGACGGTCGTGATGC
>JBDTSO010000312.1:0-4107 GCA_039931085.1 Acidobacteriota bacterium
TGATGGTTGAGCAGCCGTTTTATGACCATCTCGTTCATAATTTGCTTTTGAGCTACAAACTTCTGATAGAACAATTATTTGAAAACGGTGATGCGGTATCGGCAAATAATTTTTTACGTGCGGCATTGAATCTGGAGATTTGCGGAGAAATGGCGGAAGACAGCCATTTTCGGAAGCGGTTTGCCGGTGCGTTCCAAGACCTCGGACTCGTATTTTTCAAACACAAGCATTTTGAGGCGAGTGTTTTGTGCTGTCGAAAGGCGATTTCGATTTATCCGTCTCCGAGTTCACACGTTAATTTGACAAACGCGCTGGCGGCAAGCGGACAGCGGGCTGAACTTGCCGACTTTACAACCGATATAATTCGGGAGCAGCTTGGCACACATATTTTTATTGCCTGCGTTCCGAAAAGCGCGTCAACATTCTTAAAAAATCTGCTCGTAAGTTTGACGGGTTATCGGGATGTTTTTATGGTTTATGCCGCAAATCAAAACGAACACGAACTTTATCTCCCGACGCTTCGTGAAGCCGCTCATCTCGATACGGTAACGCAGCAGCATTGTCGGGCTTCGGATGCGAATGTCCAGATGATGCAGGCGTTCGACATCAAGCCGGTCGTGCTTGTTCGCAATGTTTTCGACTCGGTGATGAGCCAGCTCGATTTTTATAATAACGGTGCCTTCAACAACTCATATTTTCGGGCTGATTACCAAACTCTCGATGAAGAAACAAAAATTGATTTGCTGATAGACAATGTTATCCCTTGGTATTTTCAATTTGTCGCCTCGTGGAGTTTGGTCGAAAAGAAAAAGAGCCTCGAGATTTTTTGGCTGAGCTACGAAGACTTGATTGTTGACAAACCAACTGTCATTCAAAATGTTCTTAAATTTTACGGACGCGGCGCGGCGCGGCACGGTATCGAACAAAAGATCAGGGAAACCGAATCGGGAGGACGAAAAATACGTTTTAATAAAGGAATAAAAGGGCGCGGCGAATCGCGCCTGAGCGTTCGGCAAAAGGAGCGAATCCGTCGCCTCGCCAAATATTATCCGACAACGGACTTTGGTCGGATAGGATTGTGATTTTATTTAAGGAGAAAAGAAAATGAAAACTAAAAATTCAGAACATCAAAATATTCTCGGAAATGTTAATTTGTCGTCAAATCGAGGAATTATAACCGCATTTCTAAAACAGTTTCGGCAAAAATTGGGTTATTATTCAATCTTTGCAGCAATTCCGGTGATTTTGACCTCGTTTGTGCAAGATGCAAAGTCTGAGGAAACGAAAAAACCGGAAATCAGCGTCGCCGGACAAACCACACGGTTGCTTAAAAAACTGGATAAAAGCCGCAGCAACCCGGAATTGCTGCGCCGGCAGAGCAGCTTTCTCTTACCTCATCAAAAAGGTAAATATAATATTATTTCCGCATTAGGCGGCGGTGATAACTGTCCCGGCAACTTCATTCCGGGAGGAACATATACAGCCGCCGCGCCTTATATTGACTCCGGCGACACAACCGGCGCAAATAACACGGTTAATGCCCTTCATAGTTATTATTATGGCTCTTATGCCGCCGAGGGTCCCGACCAAATTTACACTTTTACGCTTACCGGTCGCGGCGCAAATCCGCAGATACAAGTTTCTGCCACCTCTGCCACTTACCAACCGATGATTTATATTTTGGATGGCAGATACGACGGAGGCTGCCCTGCCGGAATGAATAATTTTTTAAACAACTGGATTGGATTAAATTATGCCGTTCCAGGCGGCGCCGCAACTTTTAACAGCAACCAGTTGAATCTGCTTCCATTGAATGTTCCACTTTACCTGTTCATTGACTCCTTCGCCAACGGAGCTAATGGCTCCGGTCCATATACACTCCGAATGCAGGATTTATCCATTACGCCTACCACGCTGTTGCGAAGAAGGTTTGACTTTGACGGCGACGGCAAAGCGGACATTTCCGTTTATCGTCCATCCAATGGAATTTGGAATCTGAATCTCTCGGCATCAGGCTATTCCGCCACGCAGTTCGGGCTTTCAACCGATAAACTCACGCCTGCTGATTTTGACGGCGACGGGAAAACCGACATCGCTGTTTTTCGCAACGGGACGTGGTTTTGGCTCAATAGCTCAAACGGAAATTTTAACGCTTATCAATTCGGACAAGCGGGTGACATTCCCGTTCCCGCTGATTACACAGGCGACGGTCGCGCCGAATTAGCGGTTTATCGCGGCGGCACCTGGTTCACGCTAAATTTAGTGAACAATCAATCGAACGCCGCGCTGTTTGGCAATTCAACCGACAAACCCGTTGCTGCTGACTACGACGGCGATGGGAAATCCGATTACGCTGTTTATCGTGACGGCATCTGGTATTTATCGCAATCAACGCAAGGCTTTGCGGCGATTCAATTCGGTTTGCCGACTGACAAACTCGTTCCTGCCGATTACGACGGTGACGGTAAGACTGACTTTGCCGTTTATCGAGATGGAACTTGGTATCTGCAACGCTCGCAAGCGGGCTTTACGGCGTTTCAGTTCGGCTTCGCATCGGACATTCCCGCGCCCGCCGATTATGACGGCGACGGCAAAGCTGACGCGGCGGTTTATCGGGACGGAACGTGGTATCTGCGGCAAAGCGCAAACGGATTTTCTGGTGTGCAGTTTGGCTTGGCTACCGATAAACCTGTTCCGGCAAGCTATGTGCCGTAACAGTCCGGCACGAAATAAGAAATTACTTCGCAGCGTATTTTGAATCTCGCTTTTAAACGGCAAAACAAAAGTCTTTTGAGAGCGGGATTTAAAATCTAAAATCCTTGCAAAAGTCCATGTCAGCTTCGACCAAACCGCCGGACAATCGGCAGGGCGCAACATCGCTAATTTCGTGTTTCTGAATTTTATGAAACCGCGCTGTAACAATTAGGAAAATGACACGTATAAAAACACGACAACACTGGCAATTTCTGTCTTTTGCACTGACAATGGTTTTCAAAAGCTGTCGCATTAATTATTAGAGCCGCGGAAAAGAATTCCGAAAACATCGCAATTGGGCAAGAGAAAAAGCGTGTAAAGTTCCGGCTTAAAATTTACTTTGCACTTTAAAAGGAATTCGGCGGACTGGTTATCGTAGTTCGCCGAATTTTTGTTTTTAATAAAACCAAAAATAAATGTCATTAAAAATTGATTCTCAAAAGTATTTCGTCAAAGTAAAATGGAAGAACTGAAAAATCAAAATCAGTTGCATAATTCTTCAATTGTCGCCAATTCTCTGATGAATCGGATGCGAAAATGTTTCGGCGGAAACAGCTACGAAAAAGAACTTTCCTTCCCGATTTTAGATTTTCTAAAGTTCCGCCTACAAAATCAAAAACAAACCGCGTGGCTCGATATTTGTTGTGGTCAGGGAAAAGCATTGATCGAAGCATCAAAAACTTTGACCGAACAAAATCTTGATTCAAATATAAAAATAATCGGCATTGATCTGGTCGGAATGTTTCAAAAATTTTCGTCTGAATCGGATTGTCTTGAATTGATTGAAACATCGTTTGAAGATTTCAAACCAAACCGTGAAATTGATTTGATAACTTGCGTTCACGGTCTGCATTATATCGGCGATAAACTTAAATTTATCCAAAATTGTGCTTTGTGGTTAAAGCCTGAAGGCATCTTTTTAGCGAATCTCGACCTTGCAAATTTCAAATTCCGAAACGGCAATCTCGCCGACAAAATAATTGCAAAAAGTTTCAGAAGTTTTGGATTAGAATATAACTCCAGAAAGCATCTTCTTATCTGTAAAGGAAAAAAAGAATGCAAGTTTGAGTTTGAATATTTGGGCGGCGACGATAAAGCGGGCGCAAGCTATACAAAACAAAAAGTTATAGATTCCTATTATCGTTTCTGATTTTGCGTTCTTCTTGAAACTTTCCAAGTCCGAATATAAATTAAAAGACACCTCTTTTTTGCATTTCTCTTTGAATACTAACCTTTGGTGGCACGGCGAGCGTTACGGGTTTGACGCGCGACGGCGTTTGGCTAATCGAAAAAGGAAAAATCGCGTATCCTGTCAAAAATCTACGGTTTAATCAATCAATAATCCAAATGCTG
>JBDTSO010000313.1:0-4092 GCA_039931085.1 Acidobacteriota bacterium
AAGCGATGAAGGACATCAATGAAGAAGCGCAAAACGATCCGCAACTCGTCATTGACGCGCCGCATTCAACCAGAATCGGCAGATTGGATGAGGCGACGGCAGCGAGAAAACCCGTTTTGCGTTGGAAACCCGATATGGAAAGTTTATCGAAAACTGCTTGATGTTATCAGCAAATTAATTAAAATATAGGCTGCAAGGATAAACTTGCAGCCTTTTTGTTTTTGCACCTTTTGTAAAATTTGACTAAAATTATGATAATACCAGTCAAAAACGCCGGATTACTGCGGCATTTAACGATTACTGCGCCAATATTTTAGAAGGAAAAATCGCAAATTTTATCAATCTGAAAACTATGTCAACAAAACAAAAACAACCGACGGAAAAAGAATGGAAGCGGCTATTTGAACTCGCTGTAAAATTGAAGGAACTCGCGCCGTGGAAATGGATGGACGAAACACGGATTTTCGGTGTGGAAAACCCAGAAACAAAGGAAATCGGTTTTGTCAGCACGATGGGAATGATGGGTGAACATCTTTCCATCGGCGTTTATCTGGGCGCGGAAGGGCTTTACGGATTTTGGGATTTTCAAATGGAAGGACACGAAGCCGAACCGCTGGCGTTGTTTGAAATTCCGCAATTACAGGTTTCGTTTGAAAACCGCGAAAATCTCGAAAAACAAGACCGCGATTTACATAAAAAACTCGGTTTGAAATTTCGCGGAGCGCAGAATTACCCGCTGTTTCGCAGTATCAAACCGGGTTTCCTGCCGTGGTTTATTACATCTAACGAAGCGCGAATTCTAATTTACGCGATTGAACAAACGCTCGAAGTCGCGCCGCGTGTCAGGGAAAACCCGGCTATTTTGGATGACGAAAGCGATGCAGAAAACGAAGTCGTGCTGACGCGCTTGGCGGAAAAGCAAGGCGCGAAATTAATCTGGCGCGACGAAATGCGCGAAATTCCGCCGCCCGCCGAAGAAGAATTTGCGATTGCGATTCCGTCAGGATTGTTTGACGAATTAAAAGCCTTTCCGAAGGCGACGAATTTCATTCTCGAAACCGCGTTATTTATAATGCCGAATCCAATCGCCGAAAAAGGCAAACGCCCGTATTTTCCGAAAATGCTGATGCTCGCCGACGCAAACAGCGGGACGATTTTAGGTTTTCAGTTGATTCAGCCGCAGGAAACCGACGCTGAAAATTACGCCGAAATCAGCCGCCGTTTTTTTGAAGAACTGCAAAAATTGGAAGTCCGACCGCAGGAAATTCGCGCCGGTTCGGAGTTGCTTTTCGATCTTTTGAACGGTTTGAACCAGCAGCTAAACATCAAACTCCGCCAAACCGACGATCTTCCCGCCATCGAAGCGGCAAGAGAAGGAATGTTCGGCTTTTTCGGCAACTCTCTTTTTTGATTTTATGGACTTCGAACGGGCAAACGGATTGTCGGCATTTAATTTCGATTGACGACGCGGAATAGATTTTACTCGCTTCTGTAATACAAAAACCAATCTTTTTTGATTGCTCTGAAATCCAGAATCGGCGGGCGATAATTTTCGTTTTGATTTTTATAGTTGAGCGATTCAAAAATGTTTTCGGTAATTTTGCCGCGCATAAAAAGAAATCCTTTTTCCGAGTGATGACCGAGAGAAAAAGTCTTTTCGGTTTTTGATAAAAATACACCCGTTTGATTTGGCGAGATATTTTCTTTGAAGAGAACGGCAACGCCTGTTTTTTTCATCAGCCCGACATATTCTTTTTGACGTTCGAGATTAACGTCCGCTTCGGCTGCCGGACGAAAATCACCTTCAGAATAAATTTCAAACGTATCGGTCGCCGTCAAATTTCCGAGTTTGATTCTCCAGAGTTTTTGATCTTCCTCAGCCATTTTCGCCAATCTGGAAAAGTCCTGCTCGTTTTGATTGAAAAAATTAATCATTTGCTCATCTGTTTCGTGGGCAGCCCAAATCTGACAATTTAAGTTTATCGCTGCCAGAAAAATTAAGATCAGAAAAAAAGATTTTTTGTGAGAGAATAGTGAAAATTTTTGAGCAAACAACTTAAAAAAAATGTTCATACGAATTGGTAAAATAAAGATAAAATTCAGGACGTATTAATTTTTATAAGTTATTCGATTTATTGTCAATTTCGTTTGCAATTACGGGAAACACACAAATAATAATCGAAGACGAACACCTGTTACGGATAAAAAAAAATTTTGGTTTAGAGAGGTTTATGAAAAATGTAAAAATTATCAGCCGTTTATTTTTCACCTTCGCAGTAATGACTTTGCTTTTCGTCGCGCATTGCTTTGCTCAGGATGCAATCGCGGGCAAAGTTGATGAATTTATCAAAAGGGGAATGCAGAAACAGCGGATTCCGGGCGTGTCGCTGGCTATTGTGAAAAATGGAAAACTGATTTATGCCAAAGGTTACGGTTTGGCGAATGTCGAATTGCAAGTTCCGGTCAAGCCGGAAACGGTTTTTCAGTCGGGTTCGGTCGGCAAACAGTTTACGGCGACCGCCGTGATGATGCTCGTCGAAGCGGGCAAGATTAATCTCGACGATAAAATCAATAAATATTTCACGGACGCGCCGGAAATTTGGAAAAATATCGCTGTGCGAAATTTATTGACGCACACTTCCGGTTTGGGCGATTATCCTGATGATTTTGATTTTCGGCACGACTATTCAGAAGACGATTTATACAAAATAATCAAAGCCGTGCCGCTCGATTTTCAGCCGGGCGCGAAATGGCAATACAGCAATTTGGGTTATGTTACGCTCGGCATTTTGATTCACAAAGTTACCGGCAAATTTTACGGCGATTTTCTGCGCGAACGGATTTTTCAGCCGTTGGGAATGACGACTGCCCGCATTATTTCCGAAGCCGACATCGTGCCGAACCGCGCTGCCGGATACCAAATCGTTGACGGCGAACTGAAAAATCAAGATTGGGTCGCGCCTTCGCTGAACACGACCGCCGACGGTGCGCTTTATTTGACGACGCTCGATATGGCGAAATGGGATGCCGCGCTTTATACGGAAAAACTTTTGAAAAAATCGAGTTTTAATGAAATGTGGTCGCCCGTCAAACTCAATGACGGCAAAACTTATCCCTACGGTTTCGGCTGGGAATTAGGCGAAGTCAATGGACACCCGGTCATCGAACACGACGGCGCGTGGCAGGGTTTCAAATCGGCTATTTCTCGTTTTCCAAACGATAGTTTAACAGTTATTATTTTCGCAAACCTCGCGCAGACAAGACCGACCAGAATCGCGCACGGTGTCGCCGGCATTTACAACGCCGAACTCATTCCGCCGCCTGTTGCAACCATCGAAGACAAAGAGCCGAAAGTTACCGAGTTTTTCAAAGACACATTGCAGAAATTTATTGACGGCACAATCAAACCGGAAATTTTCACCGACGAA
The DNA here is from genome assembly GCA_039931085.1 of Acidobacteriota bacterium. GTDB lineage: Bacteria > Acidobacteriota > Blastocatellia > Pyrinomonadales > Pyrinomonadaceae. The sequence goes on from JBDTSO010000313.1 coordinate 3,429, forward strand.
ATGCAGGCGGCGATATTCCCGGATGTCGCCAAACAACTCGGCGAAACTTTCAAATCTTTCGGCAAACTAGAATCCGTTGCGCTCATCTCCCGCACCGAGAAAAACGACTTCCGCATTTATCGCTATCTTTTAAAATATCCGGCGGTCAACATCTTCGTAACGATGTCTTTAACCAAAGACGACAAAATCGCCGGAATGGGTTTGAAGGATGAAGATTAAAGCGAAATTTTGAAGAAAAACATTTATAAACTAATACTCTTTTCAATTAGAAAGTATGCAATAATAGAAGAGTGAATAAAGCATTACCAAAAATCAAAGAAAACGAAGCAGAACTTCGAGAGCTGCTCAAAAGTTCGCACACAGTTAAAAAGCAAAACAGACTTCAGGCATTGTATTTGATTGTGAGCAAACAAGCCAAATCGAGAAGCCAAGTATCAAAAATGCTGGGATTCAATCGCAATACCATTTCGGACTGGTTTGGTTTATATGAAACAGGCGGAATCGAAAAACTGTTGGACATCTATAAACCAAGCGGCGCAAAACCACAGATAACGGCAGCGGCGATAGCGGAGATCAGCCGTCTTTTGCAAACTGAAAAAGGATTTCGAACTTACAAAGAAATTCATCAATTAGTTGTCCAAAAGCACGGCATTAAAGTCAGCTA
>JBDTSO010000314.1:0-4081 GCA_039931085.1 Acidobacteriota bacterium
TTATCACATAATATTTAAGTTTTATGTGATACTATGCCTCTGATCAAATAATTAAAAGTTATTTGATAGCCCATCACTCGACAACTGGCTTTGCATAAAAACAAACTCCTTTTGCGGTCTGTTGCGTTTTTGCAAAAGACCGGAAATGAGGAGAAAATTTATGCCAGACAGTAGTACGACCAGTCGTTCGACCAGAAATAGTATTTTAAATAATTTGCCCGAAGAAGATTATCAGCGTTTGCTGCCCGATCTCGAACTTGTTGATCTTCCGCACGGGCAATTTATCTATCGTCCCGACGAACAAATCAAGCAGGTTTATTTTCCAAACAACTCGATGGTTTCTTTGATTGCGACCACGCCGGAAGGTCAAAGCGCGGAAGTCGGCGTGATCGGTTTTGAAGGCATTGTCGGAAGTGATGTTCTGATGGGCGTTGATTCGACAAGCAATGAAAGCATCGTGCAGCTTGCCGGCGGCGCGTTGCGGATAGGCGCGAATGTTTTAAAAGAAGAATTCAACAAAGGCGTTGCGTTTCACGATTTGTCGCTGCGCTTTATTCACAACTTGATGGCGCAAATCAGTCAAACCGCGCTGTGCAACCGGCTTCATACGGTTGAAGAACGATTATCGCGCTGGCTTTTGATGTGCCGTGATCGTTCCGAAGACGACATAATGCATTTAACGCAGGAATTTCTCGCCATAATGCTCGGCACACAGCGGGCAACCGTAACAGTTGCGGCAATACATTTGCAAAGCGCGAATTTAATTAAGTATTCACGCGGCAATATTATTGTTACAGACCGCAAAGGTTTGGAAGAGTTCACCTGCGAATGTTACCAAGTTGTCAAAGAGGCATACGAGCGTTGATTTACGATTTTTTGATTAACGCAGAGCGCGATGTTCAACCATCAAACATAAATTCTGCACAACCTTAATGCCTTCTCTGGCAAGCGTTTCGGCGACCTCGTTGTTGTAAATTCCTGACTGCATCCAGACGGCTTTCGGTTTTTTCGCCAAAATGTCGTCCAGATGTTTCGGCACGTCGTGTGAACGCCGAAAGATGTTGACCAAATCAACTTCTTCGGGAATATCAGTTAGTCTTCGATAAACTTTTTTCCCTAAAATCTCCGTCGCCTCCGGGTAATAAACCGGCACGGGAATAATTTCAAAACCCGCGTTCTGCATATAACTAGGCACATAAAAGGCAGGTTGATGCGCTTCCATTTTGATGCCGACGACGGCGATTGTTTTCGTATTTTGCAGCAGCTCTTTTATTTCGGCATCGCTGCCGAGCAGATTTTCTTTCCAATTCATAAAATTTTTGTGATTTTAGAGAGCTTTTCCAAACGGTTTTGATAAAGTTCGACTACTTCAATCAACCAATCTCGCGCCGCGATTGCGTTTTTTCCTTTCTGACTTTTTGTTACTATTTCCAAATTATCAAGCAGTCTTTTTTTCTCACCCTGCGAAGCGACTTCCGAAGCCGTCCGCAACCGCATTTTTTCACTTTTGGATAAATTCGGAAAGTTTTTCAAAAATTCGTCAAATGTGTTTTCGTCAACACTGACGCTGAGATTAGAAATTTGCTCACTGAACGAAAGCAAATCGGGTTTGTTTTCAGCAGTTTGCCGCAATAACGGCATCATTCTTTGTATCTGCAATTGTCTGCCGAGCGAAAAAGACAAATATCTGGCAGCGTCGAGTTGGTCGCCTTCAAAAGTTCCGTCTTCAAAAACGACGGATGAAATTATAATCGTTTGATTGTTTTTGACCTGCGGAATCTCGCCGTCGGAAAGTTTGGTGTCCTGAAAGTCGTTTGAAATTGTTCTTTCGTAAGAATTTCCCGCTTCAATTAAAGGTCTTTCGTCCGAACCCTGGGGCATACCGGACAATTCTATTCGACCGTTTATTCTGATTTCAAATGTAAATGCAAGAACGGATTTGTTTGAAGTGTTCAGCAGTTTTAACTTAAAAGATGGAAGCGTCGAATAGTTCGGTTCAAGGTTCATGATTTGGAGCGACGCAGTTTTATTGAGCGCGGCGGGCAAAATTGAAACTGCCGGAGTAACTTTGACGACCGAGATTTCAATCGGTTCAACGCCGAATTTTGTTAAATTTTCAACGATGATTTTGTCATTTTCCTTCATTTCATAATTAGCCACAAATTCTTCCCTGTCGTGAAATCTTTGTCCCGTAAAAACCGAAACCTTTACTTTGACCACGGAATTTTCAAGACGGGAAACGACATTTATCGCTCTGACCGGCAGCGAATCGGTGGCAGGCTGCCAATTCGGAAGACGCTTAAAGAGCGCAAACCAACCGCCTCTGGGCGCGACGACATTTTCATAAATATCCAAATGAGCCGGTTCTCTTCCTTTGAAAAAAGTTACTTCTAAAGTAAGTCCAGTCGGTTCGGAAATCTTCCGTGCCGATTGCGCCGGACAAACTATGCTTGCGAAAAGTAAAACGATAAAAATTAACGGTAATTTTTTGCTCATAATATTCACCGACTCCGATTGTAAATTTTGTCGGAAATTTCTTTTTGTTTTCGATATTATGCGCTTTCCGTTTTTTAATCAAGATTTTTTTGTGAACCAAAAAGCCCACGCGATAAGCACGAATTGAATCGGCAGACGAAGATACAAAGCCGTCGGACTAAACTCCGAAAAAAGTTCCGTATTCATTGCCATATAAATATTGGCGGGAAAAACAGCGATTAAAAGCGCAGTCAAACCCCACGCTGCAAAGCGAGTGTATTTCGGAATCAGCAGCAATGTGCCGAGCGCGATTTCAAAGACTCCGCTTAGATAAATTAAAAACAAATGTAGAGGCAAAACGGGCGGCATCATTTTCAAGTAAAAATCAGAATTAAAAAAATGATTAATTCCCGCCAAAATAAAACCGATTGCCAACAGCCATCTTAGAATTGTTTTGATAATTTGCATCAGAGATTATTTTATGCCGGATTTTTGATATAATTAAATGAAAATTTTATAAACATCCAATAATTATGAACTTTGAACTGACGGAAGAGCAACAACAGATAAAAATGAGTGTGCGCGAATTTGCCGAGAGCGAGATTTTGCCGCACGTAATGGAATGGGACGAAACTCAGCATTTTCCGATAGAATTGCGTCCGCAGCTTGCCGAACTCGGACTTTTGGGCATTATCTTTCCTGCCGAATATGGCGGCGCGGGAATGGGTTACATCGAATATGCGACGATTATCGAAGAAATCGCCCGCGTTGACGGTTCGGTCGGTTTGTCGGTGGCGGCGCATAATTCGCTCTGCTCGAATCATATTTATATGTTCGGCAGCGAAGAACAGAAGCAGAAATATCTCGTGCCGCTCGCACAGGGCGAATCGTTCGGCGCGTGGGGTTTGACCGAATCCGGCGCAGGTTCGGACGCTTCGGGAACGCGGACGACCGCCGTGAAAAACAACGGCGATTACACGGTCAACGGCTCGAAAAATTTTATCACCCACGCGATTTCGTGCGAAACGCTCGTCGCCGTTGCCGTTACCGATAAGGAAAAAGGCAATAAAGGAATTTCGGCGTTTATTTTTGATAAATCAATGGACGGTTTTCGCCCGGACAAAAAAGAAAATAAACTCGGAATGCGCGCTTCGGAAACGGCTTCGGTTGTTTTTGAAGACTGCAAAGTTCCCGAAGAAAACCTGCTCGGGAGTTTGGGCGAAGGCTTTACGCAGGCGATGAAAATTCTCGACGGCGGACGCATTTCTATCGCGGCGTTAAGCGTTGGAATCGCGCAAGGAGCTTATGAAGCGGCGGTTAAATATGCCAAAGAACGTCATCAATTCGGTCAGCCGATTGCGGAATTTCAAGCGATTCAATTCAAACTCGCGGATATGGCGACGCAGATTGAAGCCGCGCGGCTTTTGACACAGCAAGCCGCGTTTTTAAAAGATAACAACAAGCGCGTTACAAAAGAATCGGCGATGGCGAAACTTTATGCTTCGGAAGTTGCCGTCAGAGTTTCCGAAGAATCCGTCCAAATTCACGGCGGTTACGGTTACACGAAAGATTATCCGGCGGAAAAATACTGGCGCGATTCAAAACT
>JBDTSO010000315.1:0-4081 GCA_039931085.1 Acidobacteriota bacterium
CGGAAGGCGACAATGCGGAAGCAGTGGCGGCAACTGATGAAGTGAACACGGAAGAAGTGAAAACCGAGGAAACTGCGCCGGAAGCGGGCGAGTAAAATCGCCGTTTAATCGTTCTGTTTTGACTACAAATCACTTCCCGGCTCTGACAAATTTATGAAAGAAGCTGTCGAAAAAATTATCACCTCTCTGGTCAGCAACAAAGAGGCGGTCGAAGTTTCGGAAACCGTTCACGACAAATTGTCTGTTATCCAAGTGCGCGTCGGTGAAGGCGATATGGGCAGGATCATCGGGCGCGAAGGGCGCACGGTCAAAGCGATTCGCAGTCTATTGTTCTACGCCAGTCAAAAACAGCACATGCGGTTTCAACTCGATCTAATTGATTAGATCACCGAGTTTACTGAGTTTACTGAGTTTATGGATTTAAGAAGTTGTGAAGCGCGAAGATATTAAAAACTTGATCAACTCGGCAAACTCAGCCAACTCGGTCAACTCAGACTGGGTGACTATTGCGAAAACCGTTAAAACACGCGGTTTGCGCGGCGAATTGGTCGCTGATTTGTTAACTGATTTTCCCGAAAGATTTGATAATTTGGAGCGAGTGTTTGCGGTTTGCGCCGACAACAAAACGACTGAACTCGACATTGAAAAGTTTTGGTTTCAGAAAGACCGCATTATTTTCAAGTTTAAAGGCATTGATTCCATTGAAGCGGCGGAAAAATGGCGCGACTGCGCGATTTGTATTCCAGAAAGCGAAGCGGTCGAATTAGAGGACGACGAATTTTTCGATTGGGAACTTGAAAACTGCGAAGTCGAAACCGTTGAAGGCGAGAAAATCGGTGTCGTGCAGGAGTTAATGCGAACGGGCGCGACGGAAATTTTAGTCGTCAAGGGCGCAGAGAAGGAATATTTAATCCCATTTGCCGAAACGATTTGCATCGAAGTTGACGTTGAAAATAAACTGATTCGCGTAGATGTTCCCGAAGGATTGCTCGAATTTTAATTGGAGCGCGGGCAGCCTGCCTGCGTTAAGCGTGATAGCGCGAAAACGATTTTTCTTGCCTCTGTGGAGGCATCTTGCAGGCAGGCTACCAGCACTCCCGGCGAGATGAAAATAGATGTTTTAACAATTTTCCCGGAGTTTTTCGGTGAGGTTTTCGATTTCGGAATTATTCGCCGCGCCAAAATCGCGGAAATTGTCGAGATCAACATTCACGATATCCGCGAATTTACGACGAACAAACATCGAATGGTTGATGACCGACCGTTCGGCGGCGGCGACGGAATGATTTTGAGCGCACAGCCGATTTTTGACGCGATTGAACATTTGATCGGAACTTGCAAACGTGAAAATTATCCGCCGCGCACGAAAGTGATTTTGCTTTCGCCGCAGGGCAGAGTTTTCAAACAAGCCGTCGCCAAAGAATTTGCTGACGAAGCAGATCACATAATTTTGATTTGCGGACGCTACGAAGGCGTTGACGAAAGAGTCAACGACGCGCTTGTTACGGACGAAATTTCCATCGGCGATTATGTTCTGTCGGGCGGCGAACCTGCCGCGATTGTGTTGGTCGACTCAATTATCAGACTTTTGCCGAATGCTTTGGGCAGCGAAACGTCAGCCGAAAACGATTCGTTTTCTGATGGTTTGCTTGATTGTCCTCATTATACGCGCCCCGCTGATTTTCGCGGAATGCCCGTGCCGGAAGTTTTACTGAACGGCAATCACGCTGAAATCGAAAAATGGCGCAGAGAAAAAGCGTTGGGAAAAACGCAAAAAGTTAGAGAAGATTTATTAAAGGAGTAATAAGTGATAAGCGATAAGTCATAAGGGTTGAAATTATTCTATCCTTTATTCTTTCGCCTTTATCCTTTACAAAAAGATGAACCGCTTAGACAATATCGAAAATTTACAAATAAAAGACAGCATTCCGAACTTTCAGCCGGGCGACAACATTCGCGTTCACGTTCGCATTAAAGAAGGCGCGAAAGAACGTCTGCAAGTTTACGAAGGTGTCGTTATCGCCCGCAAACACGGCGGAATTCGTGAAACCGTGACTGTTCGCAAAGTCAGTTTCGGCGTTGGCGTGGAAAGAATTTTCCCGCTTCACGCAACCGTCATTGACCACATCGAAGTAACGAGGCGAGGCAAAGTCCGACGCGCAAAACTTTACTACTTACGCGATTTACGCGGAAAAGCTGCCCGCATCAAAGAACGCGATACGTGGTCACATAAAAAAGCCGAAAAAGCCGCCCGCGCAAAGTAAATTTCTTCTTTATTAATTGGCGATTTTCAAATCATTTAGTCCGCAGAACATTTGGAACTAAAATGTTCTGCGAACTGTATTTTTTTATTTTAAAGTGAATTTTAATAATAATAAATCGCAGATTTCCTTGAATTTCGAAAATCAAGCAACAGCCAGCGGCTACAAATTTATTGCCGGTGTTGATGAAGTCGGGCGCGGATGTCTGGCAGGCGCGGTAGTCGCGGCGGCTTGTATTTTAGATTTATCAAAACCTTTGCCTGCCGGATTAAATGACTCAAAAAAACTTTCTGCTAAACGTCGTGAAATTATCGCTGCCGAACTCAAGAATGACGCTCTCGCATACGCCGTCGGGCAAGTTGAAGCGGAAGAAATTGATAGCATCAATATTTTGCAGGCGACGATAAAAGCTATGCAGTTGGCAGTTGAAAATTTATCAGTCAAAGCCGATTTTTTATTGATTGACGCGCTTGAACTAAAAAACATTTCACTTCCGCAAAAAGCCATTATCCGTGGCGATTCGGCTTCCGCATCAATAGCCGCCGCTTCGATCATCGCTAAAGTTTATCGAGATAAGTTAATGTCTGATCTGGCTTTAATTTATCCAAACTACGGTTTTGAAAAACACGCCGGTTACGGCACAAAGTTTCATTTTGAAGCCTTGAAATCGTACGGAGCCACCTTAATCCACCGCAAAACATTTAAAGGCGTTTTGCATTAGTTTTCGCTTAAACTTACAAACAAAAAGCATCTTGAAAATCACACAGCATTTTTCGTAATAACAAACTCCTAAATCTACTTATTAAAAATCCTTATAAAGGTTGCTCAAAAACTATATTTTGTCAGCCTTGACAGTCAATGCGGCTTAATTTACGATTGAACTTGTGCAATAATTCTCAATCTTTTATCAAACCGTCTTTTTTGATTATTTAGCTTTTTTGATACCATAAAAGCAGAAAGGATTTGTATAAAATTTTATGTCTGAATTTAATCTGTTTGATTATGCGCCGCTCGGCGTGATGTTTATTGTGGCATTCGGTTTTGCGGCAAGTCAGATTGTCGTTACGCAATTAGTTGGTCCGCGCAAGCGCACGGCAACAAAATTGATGCCATACGAATGCGGCAAAGACCCGGTTGGCTCGGCGCGTGATCGGTTTTCAATTAAATTTTACAACGTCGCAGTCATATTCTTGCTATTCGACATTGAAGTTTTATTTATGATCCCGTTTGCCGTCGCCTTCAAAACTCTTCTCGCCGAAGAAAAAATCAGCGGCATTGCTTTCGGCACAATTGCGCTGATAGAAATTTTAGTATTTATCTCGACGTTAATTGTTGGATTTATTTACGTTTGGAAAAAAGGCATATTCGATTGGGGCTTACAGGCACGAGCCGAAGCCCGCGGCGAAGCCAAAATTTTGGCAAACAAGAAACAGCAGCGTATTCAGGAATTAAAACGCGCTGCATAGAATTTGGGAGTAAAAAATGGGTTTAGAAAACGTAATTTTCGATTCACTGCCGGACGTTATCACCGTCAAATTAGATGCAGTAGTTAATTGGGCAAGAAAATCATCATTGTGGCCGGCTACGTTCGGGTTGGCTTGTTGTGCAATTGAAATGATGAATACTGTTTCGGCGAGAAATGATTTATCGCGTTTCGGCGCGGAAACTTTTCGTGCAAGTCCGCGTCAAGCCGATGTGATGATTGTTTCCGGCAGAGTTTCGCGCAAAATGGCTCCTGTTTTGCGGCGCATTTACGATCAAATGCCCGAACCGAAATGGGTTATTTCGATGGGCGCGTGTGCGACTTCGGGCGGCGTTTT
>JBDTSO010000316.1:0-4073 GCA_039931085.1 Acidobacteriota bacterium
CAATATAATTGACCGCAAATTTCAATTTATACCATTTGCCGTCTAAATACATACAAAATTCGCTGTGATTTTGAGGAACTTTTTTTTCCGTCGGCGTAATGACGAAATTTTCGCGCACTTTGTCGAAAAATTCTTCTTCGCTCAAACCGTTTAAGTCTTTGATGACGCGGTTATACGGCAAAATGTTTAAATCTTCGGCGGGAAACATTCCAGCGACGACGAAATTATAATCTTCCGCGCCCGTGTGTTCGGGATTTTTATTACGCAAAATTGTTCGCGCCAGTTTCGCGCTTTCGATGCGATGATGACCGTCGGCGATATAAAGCGACGGTATTTCCGCAAACGCCGACACAAAATCTTCGGTCAACACAATTCTCCAGATGGTTTGTTTTACGCCGTCCGAGCAGTGAAAATTGTAGATCGGTTTATTTTGAGTAGCCGCAAAAATCAGCGATTTGATTTTCTCCGTGTTACGGAAAGCGAGAAAAATCAAACCCGTTTGTGCTTCCAGAGCAATCATATGCGCGGTGCGATCTTCAACTTTGTCAGGACGCGTGTTTTCGTGTTTTTTGATAATCCCCGTTTCGTATTCGTCAAGCGAACAACAGGCGACCACGCCCGTCTGCGTGTGTGCTTCGGTTGAAAGCTGATAGATATAAATACACGATTCGCCTTCGCGGGCGAGAATTTGTTCATCAATAAATTTTTGCAGATTTTCTACAGCGCGGGCGAAAACTTTTTCGTTAGATGGATTTGATTCTTCGGGAAACTCGGCTTCGGCTCGCGTTACGCGCAGAAAACTGAGTGGATTCAGTTTGATAAATTCGCGTACTTCCGATTCGTAAATCACATCGTAAGGCACACAGGAAACAGGCTTTGCTTTCTCTAAGGTCGGACGCAAAGCGCGAAAAGGTTTGATAATTGCCACTAAAAATTCTCCTCTGAAAAGTACTTATTTATTGTTGTTCGCCGATTTGTTCGCCGCTGGATTATCGGCGGAAGATGACGGCGCATCCGCTGTTTGCTTCTGTTTTTCAAGCAGATCCCGCATAAATTTATCAAGCGCGATTTTCCAAATGCTGTCTTCTTTAACAAACGGAATCGTTTCAAACTCGCCCGTTATTTTGTTTTTCACTTCGACGGCTGCCGTTTCGCCTTCAATTATTTCATTGCGTGTTTCGGGCAGTTCTTTCAACGGCGTTCCGTTATCCTTCAAAAGAATTTCGTCCAAAAGAATTTCGTCAACCGTCGTGCTTTGTGCGTCGGCGGCTTTTTTGATTGATTCAATCGTGCTTTTTGAAAGCAGTTTTTTGATCGTTTCAATGTCTTTAGTTTTCGACGCTTCAATAAAATTTTTCAAAGTTGTTGTCGGACTATTCGCGGATTCCGACACTCCGCAAGCTGTCAACGCCAAAACGCATATTGCGAAAACCAACTTTTTATAAATTTTCATTTTTAATCGTTTAAGGTTGATTGATAATGCTGTCAAGTTGCTTGTTTTGCTGATCCATCTGCTGCATCATTTGGTTGGCTGCGCCTTGTTTGTCAATTTTCCAAACGCCGTCTTCTTTAATGAAAAAAACGGTGTCCCACGAATTAAAAGAATTCTCCACTTCAATTGTCGCTTTGTCATCTTCGGTTTTTTCGTTGCGAAACGTCAGGCTCGTCTGTGTTCCGTTAAAAAGAGTTTCGCGTTTGATAATTTCGTCAAGCGGCACATTTTGCGACACGGCTTCTTTTTCAGACATTTTCAGCGAAGCGTCGGAAAGCAGAGATTTCATCGTCTTGACATCATTTTTCTTGATGGCTTGCGTATAATTTTTGAGCGTGTCGAGCGGTGTTTCCAATTTCGGCTTGTTCGCGCAGGCGGCGAAAATACTAACTAAAAATAAAATTAAAATAAAATTATAAAAACGCATTTTTGAATAAACCTTTGTAAAATCGTTATACTAAAAAGCAAAGTATAACCAAAAAACGATGGAGTTAAAAACGAATGGAACGAAAAAAACTGTCCGATGAAGAAATCGAAAAGGCTTTGAACGAATTGGACCGCTGGAAAGTCAAGAGCAAAAATCTGAGAAAACGCTTTGAATTCAAAAACTTCTCCGAAGCGTTGAATTTTGTCAATAAAGTCGGCACAGTTGCCGAAAAAAAAGATCATCATCCCGATATAAATTTTGGTTGGGGCTACGCGGAATTTTTCATCACGACGCACGACTCGGGCGGTTTGACGCATAATGATTTCGAATTGGCGAAAGCGATTGAAAAACTTTAAAGCTAATATACAATTCATTTAGGAGATCAAAATGATGAGGGGAAATGCAGATTTTGCACGAGCGAACACGCCGCCGATGAGTGATGAAACCTATGAAATGATTCAGCAATTATTTCAGCTAGTGCGTTCAGAAGACGCGGCGCGAATGCGCGGACTTTTTGATAAAGGTTTCGACGCGCCGAATATCCGCGACGGCAAAGGCAACACGCTTCTGATGCTCGCAAGTTACAACGGACAGCTTGAAATGACGCGAGTTTTGCTCGAAAACGGCGGCGATCCGCAAGCCGCCAACGATATGGGACAAATTCCGCTGGCGGGCGCGGCTTTTAAAGGAAATACTGAAATGACGCGGCTGTTGATTCAACACGGCGCGGATGTCAACGCGCGGATGCCCGACGGCAAAACGCCGCTGATGTTCGCCGCAATGTTTAATCGCCTCGAAATTATTGATCTGCTTTTAGAGAAAGGCGCGGATATTTCAATCAAATCAATGGACGGTTCGACAGCGCAGACAATGGCGAAAATGATGGGCGCGACAGAAGCGCGGATGAAACTTGAGAAATTGGCTGAAACTTAATATTTCCGTCTTTTGACTAAATATTGAAATGTATTTCACCGAGTTTTTTTTAAGTGACTGCTCTGCAAGATAATTGCTGAATCCGGTTTTAGCAATTTCTCGAAAGTAAAATATTACACCTCAGAAATTATAATTTTATGAATTTTTCGCTTCAGATTAACAAAACCTTCGGCATTGTTTTATTGTTCTTAATGTTCGCGGCGACGGTTTGCGGGCAAAAGGCGCAGTTTGACCAGATTTTTGATTATTACACAACCGAAAAAAAATTTAGCGGAACGGCTATCGTCGCAACTGACGGGAAAATTGAATATTTGAACGGCACGGGTTTGGCTAACCGCGAAAACGGGACGACGCTGACGACCAAATCAAAATTTCGCATCTGCTCGATCACCAAGACATTCACCGCCGTGCTGATTATGCAGCTTTATGAGCAGGGAAAAATTGATCTGAACGCGCCAATCAGCAAGTATTTTCCCGAATATAAAGGCGAAGCCAGAGATAAAATCACGATTGATAATCTGCTGACTTACAGTTCGGGACTCGACAACAACGACCAGCGCGAGGAAGCGATTTACAGTTCGCTGATGTCGCCCGAAGTGCTGATTGATAAATTTTTTAGCGGCAAATTAATCAGCCAGCCGGGAACAAAATTTAGCTACAAAAACGCCGATTTTGTCATTCTTGGCAAAATCATCGAAAAAATCACGGGCAAATCTTACGCGGCTGTTTTGCAGGAAAATATTCTCAAGCCTTTGCAGATGACGAACAGCGGATATTTGAGAAACAGCGATATTGTCGGCAGTTTGGTCACGCCTTATCTGTTCAATAAAACGACCGGAAATTTCGGCAACGACGATCCATATTGGATAGATAATTTTTACGCCGCCGCCGCGATGTATTCGACCGTCGAAGACCTTTTGAAATTCGATCAGGCGATTTTCAACGCGCGGATTCTCAGAAAAAAAACAATTGATCTAATGCTCACGGCGCATCCCGCGCTTTATAATGTCGGCTACGGTTTTTGGATTTCGCCCGTCCAATTCGGTGCGATAAAAGCAATAGCGGCTGACCGACAAGGCTCAATTGCAGGTAGCAATGCCACGTGGATTCACTTGATTGACCAGAAAAAAACGATCATTATTCTAGCTAATTCCGATGCGGCGAATATCAACGAAATGCGCGAAAAATTCGTGCTGGCATCGCTCGCTCAACCGCTCAATC